>CAZADU010000400.1:0-3219 GCA_964483945.1 uncultured bacterium | reverse complement strand
GCGAAGTACCACCAGCGCGAGGCGGAGATCGTGTCGCTGGCGGGGCAGGCGGGCGCGATCACGATCGCGACCAACATGGCCGGCCGCGGCACCGACATCAAACTCGGCAAGACCATCCCCCGTTGCGAAGTCTGCGGGCGGCTCCAGGTCGAAGGCATTCCCAGCCAGACCATGGAAACGGTCGGGCGGCGCGGCGCCGCGCTGGAGCACCTGCGCTGCGTGGCCGATCCGCCGTGCGGGCTCCAGATCATCGGCACCGAGCGGCACGAGTCGCGGCGCATCGACCGGCAGCTGCGCGGCCGCGCCGGCCGCCAGGGCGCCCCCGGCTCGTCGCGGTTCTTCCTGTCACTCGCGGACGACCTCATGCGCCTGTTCGGTGCCGAGCGCATCTCGGGGCTCATGCAGAAGATGGGTGTCGAGGAGGGCGAGGTCATCGAGCATGGCATGGTGACCTCGGCAATCGGGCGTGCGCAGAAGCGGGTCGAGGCGCACAACTTCGACATCCGCAAGCACCTGTTGGAATACGACAACGTCATGAACAAGCAGCGCGAAGAGATCTACCGCCAGCGCGATGAGGCCTTGTTGTCGCAGGACATCAGCGCGCGTGTGGTGGACGACCTGCGCGAGGCCGTGGCCGAGCGCGTCGAGCGCTTTGCCGACGACAAGCTGCACCGCGCCGAGTGGAACATGCGCGGGCTCGCCGACGAGCTGGCCTACCTGTGCATGACACCGGTCTCGCCGGAGGAGCTCGGGGGCAACTCGCGCGGCGAGGTGCTCAACGAGGCCAGCGAGCTCGCCGAGAAGGCCTACCGTGCCCGCGAGACGCAGTTCAGTGAACCGGTCATGCGCGAGCTGGAGCGCCACCTCTACCTGTTCACGCTCGACGAGCACTGGCGCGAACACCTGCACGAGCTGGATTACGTGAAGGGCGGCATCGGGCTGCAGGCCTATGGTCAGCGCGACCCGCTCGTCCAGTACAAGAAGGAGGCGTTCACGCTGTTCGAAACCATGATGGGCGAGGTGCGCGAGGACTTCGTCCAGCGGCTGTTCCGCGTGCAGGTCCAGCCGGCCGCCGCGCGTCAGGTCATCGAGCAAGCGCCGCGTGCGCCGCGCCAGATGGTGGCGCAGCACGCGCAGGCCGAGGTGTTCGGCGGATCCGCGGCAGCCGTCGAGGCCCCGGCGCCCGCCGGCCGGCCCCAGCCGGCCCGTTCCGCGACGCCCGCCGCGCCAGCGCGCGTGCTGCCGCGCGCGGGGCGCAACGATCCGTGCCCGTGCGGCAGCGGCAAGAAGTACAAGAAGTGCCACATGCCCGCGGACGAGAGCGTGGAGTCCAGTTCATGAGCGCGCACGAACCCGACGGCGCCGGGCGCGTGCTGCGCATCGTGGCGCGTAAGCTCGAGGCGTACCTCGAGGGCGACGACCTCGCGCTCGAGACCCTTGCCGAGGCACTGGAGCAGGAGGGTGCGACACCCGACGAGATCCAGGGCGCAGTGATGGGCATGCGCGGACTCGCCGGGCTGCTGCCTCCGGGTGGCTGGGTCGCGGGCCTGCCGGGCCGGCACGTGCAGCGCGTGCTGTCGGCGGAGGAGCGCGATTCTCTGAGCACCGAGGCGTGGGGCTACCTGCTCGATCTCAAGTCGAACGGGGCGCTCGACGCCGATCAATTCGAGCGCGTGCTCGAGGCGCTCACCGCGTCCGGGGAACGCCCGGTCGAAGTGGAGCGCGCCCGCGAGGTGGCTGCGCGCGTGGCGCTCGAGTCGCAGGACGGCACCTTCCCCACGGAGTACCCGCATGGCGACCAGGAAGTCGCGCACTGAGGCCGGCGCCCCCAAGGCGGCCGTGAAGAAGAAGGCAGCTACGCCCGCGGGTGCCGCCAAGAAGCAGGCGACAGCCAAGGCGCCCACCGTGGCGTCCGCCAAGGCGCCGGCTGCGGCGTCCGCCAAGGCGCCGTCGCGCCGTGCCAGCCTCAAGGCCACGGACGCCTCTGTACCCGTGCGTGGCAAGGGCCGCTTCGCCCGCCGCGAACTGCCGCCCGAGGAGCCGGTCGACGAAGCCGCACTCGAGGAGAGCCTCGGCGGCAAGGCGGCGGGGAAGAACCTCGTCGTCGTCGAGTCGCCGACCAAGTCCAAGACGCTCACCAAGTTCCTCGGCAAGAACTTCATGGTGCTGGCCTCGAACGGGCACGTGATGGACCTGCCCAAGAGCAAGCTGGGCGTGGACCTCGACAACGAGTTCGAGCCCGAGTACGAGCCCATCCGCGGCAAGAACTCCGCGCTCGCCAAGATTCGCGTGGCCGCGCGGCAGGCCGCCGCCATCTACCTCGCACCCGACCCCGACCGCGAGGGCGAGGCCATCGCGTGGCACCTGGCGATGCAGCTGAAGGGCGTGAAGGGCCCGGTGCGCCGGCTGACGTTCAACGAGATCACGCAGCGCGCCGTCACCGAGGCGCTGGCGCACCCGCGCGAGCTCGACATGAACCTGGTGAACGCGCAGCAGGCGCGGCGCGTGCTGGACCGGCTCGTGGGTTACAAGGTGAGCCCGTTCGTGTGGAGCACGGTCAAGTACGGGCTGTCCGCGGGCCGCGTGCAGAGTGTGGCGCTGCGCATCATCTGCGACCGCGAGAGCGAGATCCGTGCGTTCGTCCCCGAGGAGTACTGGACGCTCGAGGTGGACTACGCCACCCCGTCAGGCGACCGGTTCACGGCGCGACTTGTGCGCGTGGGCGAGGACAAACTCGAGAGCGGCCAGTTGCGCGGCGACAGCGCGGGCCGGCAGGCGGCCGCACTTGCGACCGAGCTGGCGGCTGCCAACGCGCGCATCGCCGGCATCGAGATGAAGCCCAAGCGCAAGGGTGCCGTGCCGCCGTTCATCACCAGCACGCTGCAGCAGGCGGCGAGCAACCGGTACGGGTTCACGAGCCAGCGCACCATGCAGATCGCCCAGGTGCCCTACGAGGGCATCGAACTCAAGGGTCAGGGCAGCGTCGGCTTGATCACCTACATGCGTACCGACGCGCCGCGGCTGTCGAACGAAGCGCTGGCCGAGATCCGCGGCTGGCTCGCCAAGGAATACGGCGACGCGTTCGTGCCCGAGAAGCCCAACCTCTACAAGAGCAAGAAGGGCGCGCAGGAGGCCCACGAGGCCATCCGGCCCTCGGCCATCGACCGCACCCCGCAGTCGTTGCGCCCGTTCCTGTCCGAGGAGCAGTTCAAGCTCTAC
>CAZADU010000399.1:0-1686 GCA_964483945.1 uncultured bacterium | reverse complement strand
CGAACAACAACAGCAATGCCGGGGCCGGCTACATCGGCCGTAAGGGCGAGCAATACCTCGTGACCGCCACCGGTCGCATCAACCGGTATGAAGACATCGGCAGAGTCGTGATCGCCACCCGCGACGGCGTTCCCGTCCACGTGGATGAGGTCGCACGAGTCGGGGAGGGTCGCGAACTCCGCACCGGTGCTGCCACCGAGAACGGGCAGGAGGTGGTGCTCGGAACCGCGTTCATGTTGATTGGAGAGAACAGCCGCACGGTGTCCCAGCGCTTGGCCAAGCGTCTCGACGAGATCAACCGCACACTCCCGCCCGGCATCTTCGCGCGCGCGGTGTACGACCGCACGAAGCTCGTGGACGCGACCCTCGAGACGGTCAAGCACAACCTGCTGGAAGGTGCGGTACTCGTGATCGCGGTGTTGCTGCTGCTGCTCGGCAACGTCACCGGCGCAATCATCGTCACCGCCATCATCCCGCTCTCCATGCTGTTCGCCGTCTCGGGCATGGTCGCGGGGCACATCAGCGCCAACCTGCTGAGTCTTGGCGCCATCGACTTCGGCATTATCGTGGATGGTGCGGTGGTGATGGTGGAGAACATCCTGCGGCGTCTAGCCTCGAAGCAGCACCAGTTGGGCCGGATACTGGGATTGCAGGAGCGCCTGCACGAGTGCCTGGTCAGCGCGGTCGAGGTAGGCCGGCCGACGTTGTTCGGTGTCAGCATCATCATGATCGTGTACCTGCCGGTGCTCACGCTCACGGGCATCGAGGGCAAGATGTTCCGCCCCATGGCGGAGGTCGTCCTGCTGGCGCTGGGCGCGGCGCTGGTGTTGTCGTTCACGCTCGTACCCGCCCTGACCGCACTCCTGTTGCGCGGGCGCATCTCGGAGACCGAGAGCCCGGTGATCCGGAAGACCCGTGCGGCCTACCTGCCCAGCCTGCGCTGGGCGCTCAAGCGGCGAGTGGGGGTCGTACTGGGAGCGGTAGTGCTCGTGCTCTCTTGCGCCGGACTCGCTTTGCGGATGGGCAGCGAATTCGTTCCGACGCTCGACGAACGCGACCTGGCGGTGCATGCGCTGCGCATTCCAGGCACCAGTCTCGAACAGGCCTTGAGCATGCAGGGCAGTGTCGAACGCACGCTGAAGTCGTTCCCCGAGGTGGAACGTGTCTTCGCCAAGATCGGTACCGCCGAGATCGCCACGGATCCCATGCCACCCAGCGTCGCCGACGTGTTCGTGATGCTCAAGCCACGCAAGGACTGGCCGGACCAGCGGCGTCCAAAGGCCGACCTGGTGTCGGCCATGGAACAGAAACTGAGCCTGCTTCCGGGCAACGTCTACGAGTTCACGCAGCCGATCCAGATGCGATTCAACGAACTCATCGCTGGGGTGCGTGCGGACGTGGCCGTCAAAGTGTTCGGCGACGATCTGGATGTGCTGTTGGAGTCGGCGAACGACGTGGCGGCCGTATTGCGCACCATCCCCGGGGCTGCGGACGTGAAGGTCGAGCAGGTGGGAGGGCTGCCTATCCTGACCGTTGATGTGCTTCGCGACGCGACCGCGCGTTACGGGCTCAGCGTGGCTGAGGTGCAGGCAGTGGTCCGCACCGCACTCGCGGGAACCGTGGCTGGCGAGGTGTTCGAGGGGGACCGGAGATTCGACATCGTGATTCGATTGCCTGAAGAGGTCC
>CAZADU010000398.1:0-2066 GCA_964483945.1 uncultured bacterium | reverse complement strand
CGTGAAAGCTCCACGTAGTGCTTCGTACCGTCGGCGATGGCCGCGCGGTGCGCCTCACGCACCGGCCCGAGCACGCGCGCCGGCGAACCCACCGCCAGCGATCCGGGCGGGATCACCTGCCCTTCCTTCACGAGCGAGCCGGCACCCACCAGCGAGCCCGCACCCACGACCGCGCGCGACAACACGATCGCGCCCATGCCGATCAGGCAGTCATCACCGATGGTGCAGCCATGGATGATCGCGCGATGGCCCACGGTGACGCGATCCCCCACGACCGCGGGAGTGTCGGCGTCCACGTGCACCACCGTCAGGTCCTGGATGCTGGATTCGGCGCCCACCGAGATGGGTGCGCCATCGCCGCGCAGCACGCTGCCGAACCACACGCTCGAGCGCTCCCCCAGCGTGACTTCACCGACCACAGTCGCACCCGGTGCGACGAACGCGCTCGGGTGCAGACGCAGCCTCGTGGGCCAGTCCTGGTGGCGCTCGCTCATCGCGGGTCCGTCATGGCCGTCCCGCCGCCTCACCGACGAACGGGTTGTTGCGCCGCTCCTCGCCGATCGTGGTGGCCGGCCCGTGACCGGGCAGCACGCGCATGTCGTCGCCGAGCGGGAACAGCCGTTCGCGGATGCTGTGCTCGAGTGCTTCCCACGACGAGCCTGGCAGGTCGGTGCGGCCCACCGAGCCCGCAAACAGCACGTCACCCGACCACAGCGTGGAACCGTGGCGGAACGTCACGTGCCCCGGCGCATGCCCGGGCGTGCACAGCACCTCGAGCGCTTCCCCGCCGAGCGGGACGGACCGGCCTTCGGCCAGCTCGAGCGCGACCTCGGGCACCTCCACGGGTGGCAGGCCGAACATGGAGCCCTGCAACGCCACCGCGGCGAGCAGCGGCCGGTCAGCCGGGTGCAGTGCGAAGTCGCCTCCCACGGCGCGCTGCACCGGCAGCATGGCCGCGACGTGGTCGTAGTGCGCGTGCGTAGCGAGCAGCCAGCGCACGCGCAGGTTCTCGCGGCGCACCAGGTCGATGACGCGCTCGGGCTCGAAGCCCACGTCGATCACTGCAGTCTCGCGGGTGACCGGGTCGGTCACCACATAGATGTTGTTCGCGAACGGCCCGACGTCATGGAAGGCACGGTTCTCCAGCATCACCCTCTCCCGCCCGGGCTGTTCCGGGCGTTCAGCGCATCCGGCGGTAGGTCCTCATGAGCAGCAGTGCGTCATCCTCCATGCACGGGCTCTCGCTCACCACCCAGCCGCCGACGCGCAGGTCCTTGAGCGCGCGCAGCAGCTCCCTCCAGCGAAACTTCGTCTCGCGCAGCGGTTCGTGCCGGCGCTCACCCTTGGGCCCGTATTGGATGCCCGAGATGTGCACGTGCAGCCGGTCGAGTGCCGCACGGCCCAGCTTGGCCTCGATGGCGGTGAGCGTCGCCGCGAAGTCCTCGTAGCGGTTGTGCGCGCCGAGGTCCCGCGCGTAGCGGTGCGAGAAGTCCACGCAGGGTAGCACCCCGGGAATGACCGCGCTCCACGCCAGCACTTCGTCGAGTGAACCCACCTGTGAGGCCTTGCCGGTCAGCTCGGCACGGATGTCGATGGACTGCTTCCGGCGGCGCACGGCCGAGGCGATGCGTCGCAGCTCGGCGAGCACACGGCGGTTCGCCTCGGCCGCCCCGAGCGCACCGTAAAAGCCGGCGTGGAAGCAGAACGACTGCGCCCCGCAACGTGTGCCCAGCCGTGCGGCCTCCTCGAGTCGCGCACGGCTACGCTCCACCACGTCGTCCGCACCGCACAGGTTGATGAAGTAGGGCGCGTGCGCGGTGAGCGAGAGGTCGTGCTCGCGCGCGGCCGCGGCGATGGCGTCGGCCGACTCGTCCGACATGCGCACGCCGTTCACCCATGCCATCTCGAGGTGGTCCAGCCCCAGTTCTCGCGCCCGGCGGATGCCGTGCACGGTGCCCGGGCGTGCGCTCGTGCGCGGGATGCCCGACGTGCCGAAGCGCAGCATCAGTGCGGTCGCCGCGGTGCCCGAAGCGGGGCCGAGCCTGCTGCATCGCGCGGCTCGGGGC
>CAZADU010000397.1:0-3748 GCA_964483945.1 uncultured bacterium | reverse complement strand
GTGCACATCGGCGGCGCGTTCACCAACATGAACGGCGTGCCGTCGGGAAACCTGGCGGTGACGGAGCCCGACGCCAGTGCGGGCTGCCCGGCCATCACACTCGCGCCGCCGCCGCTGCCCGATGGTGTGCAAGGTGCGCCTTACACGGTCGCACTGGCCGCCTCTGGCGGCGTCGCCCCCTACTGCTACACGGTGATTGCGGGCGTCCTGCCCACTGGGCTGGCGCTGGATCCCGCCACGGGGCAGGTCTCGGGCACGCCGACGGTGGCGGGGCTCAGCGCTTTCGATGTTCTCGCCACCGACGCACGTGGCTGCACCGGCGCGGCGAGTTACAGCATCGCGATCACGGCGACACCCGCCGTCAACGCCGTGGCGGCCTCGGGCGCGGGCCTGTGCCTGAACCCAGCCCAGCCCTGTGCGAGCGTACCGTTCGTGCTGTCGCGCGGCGATGCCGTCGGGCTGCGCGCGGTCAGCGTCACGTTCGAACTCGAGACGTCCAAGCTGCAACTCTGCAACCCCGGATCCCCGTCCGCGAGCGTCTCGCTCGGCACGTGGGCGAGCGCGTTCCCGAACCGCACGATCCAGGTGACGTCACTCGGTAGCGGGCGATACAAGGCGGACGTCGTGATCCTGGGCGCCGAGTGTGGCGAGACGGGTGGCGGCACACTGTTCACCGTGGATGTCGCGGCCGTGGGCCCGACCGGCACGGGCGCGGTCAGCGTGCTCTCGTTGATCGCCCGCGACTGCGTGAACGCCCCGGTCGCCGTCGCTGCCGGTGCCGCGGCCGTGGTGCCCATCTCGGGCTCGGCCATCGTGCTCTCGCCCGCCACGCTGCCGGATGCCACCACGGGCTCGGCCTACAGCGAGACGGTGAGTGCGTCGGGCGGGTCGGGTCCGCTGACGTTCGTGGTCAGCGCCGGCACGCTGCCGGCGGGGCTCACGCTTTCGCCCAGCGGCCTGCTCTCGGGCACACCCATGCAGACGGGCATCTTCGCATTCACGATCACCGCCAGCGAAGCGAGCGGATGCTCGGGCAGCCGGGCCTATTCGGTGACCATCACCTGCCCGGTCATCGCGATCCAGCCGGCGTACCTGCCGGATGGCGCGGTGGGCGGGGCGTACTCGGCCACGCTGCTCGCCACCGCGGGTGCCGCGCCGCACGTGTTCGCCGTCACCTCGGGCGCGCTGCCCACGGGCCTCACGCTGACGTCCGCGGGATCACTCACGGGCACACCGGTGAGTGCAGGCTCGACCGTGTTCACGGTCACCGTGACCGACGCCGCCGGCTGCACGGGGGTGCGCAACTACATTCTCGACGTGTTCGCCACACCGCCGGTCTCAAGCGTTTCGGCGCAGACGGCCGGTCTCGCCATCTCGAGCGCGAACCCGTGCGTGAGCGTGCCGTTCGTGTACACGCGTGGAGAATCGGTGCCGGTGCGCGGACTCACCGTGTCGCTGCAGATCGATCCCACGAAGCTCGCGTTGTGCTCGACACCCGACTCGAGTGTGCACCTGAGCGCTCTGTTCGGGAGCTTCCCGAACGTGCTCACCGCCGTGACCGACGAGGGCAGCGGGGCGTATACGGTGGACATCACGCTGCTGGGCGCGCCCTGCGGCGTCACGACCGGTGGCGTGCTGTTCACGCTGGACCTCGCCTCAGCCGGTCCCGACGGAGTGGGCTCTGTGGCGGTGACACGCGTGCGCGCCCGCGACTGCGACAACATCGCGGTGGGCGTGCTGGCCGGCGCACCGGCCGGGCTGCGCATCCAGAACTCCGATATCACGCTGGCTCCGCCCACGCTGCCCAACGGCGAACTGGGCGTGCCGTACGCGCAAGCGATCACGGCCGAGTCGGGACTGGCACCGTTCACGTTTGCACTCTCGGCTGGCGTACTGCCGCCCGGGTTCGCGCTCGCGCTGGACGGCAACCTCACCGGCACGCCGACCGGTACCGGCAACTTCGCGTTCACCGTATCGGTGGCGGACGAGGGCGGCGTGCCTGGCAGCCGCGCGTACACACTCAGCGTGGCCTGCGCCGTGATCGCGGTCTCGCCCGGGGCGTTGCCCGACGCTCAGCAGGGCGTGGCGTACGCGCAGACGCTCTCGGCCACGGGCGGTGTGGCGCCGCACACGTTCAGTGTGGTCGCCGGCTCGCTGCCGGCCGGTCTGTCGTTGTCGGCTGCGGGCGAGCTGTCCGGCGTGCCCACGGCCACAGCGGTGGGCGTGTTCACCGTGCGTGCCACCGATGCGGCCGACTGCACGGGCGAGGAGGTCTACACCCTCCCGGTGTTCGTGGACCCGGCCATCTCGCGCGTGCTGCCGGTGACCGCGGGCCTCTGCCTCTCGGGCGTGCACACCTGCGTGAGCGTGCCGTTCGTCTACCAGAAGGGCGAAGCCGCCGCGACCATGGGGGCCAGCGTCACGTTCCAGCTCGATCCGCGCTTCGCACTGTGCACACCCGGCAATCCCGGGCTCAGCATCCTGCCCGGCAGCTGGCTCGCCACTTACGGCAACGCCTTATTCCAGGTGCTCGACAACGGCGGCGGCTCCTACACGGTGGACCAGGTGCTGCTTGGCGCACCGTGCGGGCCCACCACGGGCGGCGTGCTGTTCACGGTGAACCTGGCCGCGGTGGGAGGGGACGGCGTCGGGGACATCACGGTGACCGATACGCGCATCCGCGACTGCTCGAACGCGGCGCTACCGGGCCAGCCGGGTGCGCCCGCGCAGCTCGTGGTCAATCACGTGCTCCCGAGCGCGATCACCGACCTTGCGGTCTCGCAGATCGTGACGGGCAACGGGCCGGGACCGCTCGTGCGGCTGAAGCTCGACTGGACGCCGCCGGTTGCCGGCACCGTGGCGATCTTCCGCGCCCCGTTCGGCACCTATCCCGAATACGACGACGCGGGCGGCACCACGCCCGACCCCGCGGCCGCGCCGGGCGCGCCGTGGGTGCTGGTGAACGCGAATGCCACGACCGGGATGCTGCATGTGGCGCCGGGGCGCGGCGTGTGGCACTTCGTCGCATTGGTCACCGACTCGTGCGGGAACGCCTCACTCGCCTCCAACATGACCCCGGGCATCGTCAGCTACCATCTGGGCGATGTCTCCAATGGCGCGGTGCGTGGAGCGGGCGATGGCCGAGTGGCCATCGAGGACGTTTCGCTGCTCGGCGCGCACTACGCCATCAGCGGCGCGACGCTGGTGACGGACAGCGTGGCCTATCTGGACGTGGGCCCCACCGTGAACGGTCAGCCGTGGGGCAGGCCGTCTACGGACGATCTCATCGACTTCGAGGACCTGATGCTGTTCTCCACGAACTTCGGCAACGTCTCCTCGCAACAGGACGCACGCACGCCGCCTGGGCCCGTCTCGGGCAAGGGCGAGTCGTTCGAGATCGAGGCCCCGTCGATGGTGAGCGCGGGCGACGAGTTCGAGGCCACGCTGCACCTGTCCGCTTCGGGCGCGATGCAGGGGTTCTCGGCGCGGCTCGCGTGGAACGCCGGTGTGGCGCAATCACTCGGTGCGACGAGTGGAGGCTTCCTCGAGCAGCAGGGCGGCGTGCTGTTCCCCGCGGGGCGCGGCGTGGTGGATGGTGCGCTGCTGGGTGTTTCTGGCTCCGGGATCCGGGGGCGGGGTGTTGTGGCCACGTTCCGGTTCCGCGCGCTTCGCGACGGCGAGCCCGGGCTGGTGGTGTCGGCCGTGCTCGCGCGCGACGCGGCCAATCGCACGATCGACCAGGACGCCC
>CAZADU010000396.1:0-12965 GCA_964483945.1 uncultured bacterium | reverse complement strand
GCGCGCGCGGTTTGGACGGCGAGAAGGCTGAACACAGCCGCCAGTAGTGCGGCCGCATACCTACGACTGAGAATGTTCACTTCGGTCCCTCCCATCTTGGAGTCCGTGACCATCTCGTGGTCGGGGGTGTCGTGGGCGGCCCCGGGGGTGACCGCGCCGGGCGCATCCTAAACCGAAGCCCGCTTGAGGCAAGCTCCTGCTGGCCGAGCCGGGTTGCCGTGCGGCGCGAGGCTGGGGTAGTATGCCCGCTGTTCACAAGCAGAAGCCCCGCGCTTCTCACCCTCGCGGACGTTTTCATCTCGGTCTCGCAACGGGTTCGGCCAATCGGCCACGCCCCCTTCTCGGGCGGCTGGGCCATGGCATGCCGGATCAGGGCCCCTGGGCCCGGACGCCGGGCGGGGTGCGCTGCGCCACCCCGCCCGGCGTCCTTTTTCAATTGGACCACCGGCGGTGGGGCGAGTTCCACAAGCCATGGGGAGGGAGACGCCATTTCGATTCCGGGCAAGTCTCAGGAACCGCGCGTCAATGAGCGCATTCGCATCCCGCAGGTCCGAGTGATCGGTGATGACGGCTCGCAGGTCGGAATCCTCACCACGCGTGAGGCGATCGCGATGGCCCAAGCCAAGGGGCTCGATCTCGTCGAGGTCGCGCCGACGGCACGACCGCCCGTCTGCAAGATCATGGACTACGGCAAGTTCAAGTACGAAACGAACCGGGCGACGAAAGCGGCGAAGAAGAAGCAGCACCAGATGCAGCTGAAGGAAGTCAAGATGCGTCCGAAGATCGAGGACCATGACTACGACTTCAAGCTGAAGCACGCGCGGGAATTCCTCGCGCAACGCGACAAGGTGAAGTTCACGGTCACGTTCCGCGGCCGCGAGATGGCGCATCAGGAACTCGGCTACAAGATCATCGAGCAGGTGCTAATAGATTTGGCGGACGTCGCGGTGGTGGAGCAGTCGCCGCGCGCCGAGGGACGCACCGTCTCGCTCGTGCTCTCGCCCAAGCCCCAGCAGATTCCCAACAAGCCCGCCACCAAGCCGGCGGCCGAGAAGGGCCCGTCCGAACAGGCCCCGCCGGCGAACGGATAGAAGGGAACACGCGATGCCCAAGATGAAGTCGAACCGGGCAGCCCGGAAGCGCTTCAAGCTGTCCGGCACCGGCAAGGCGATCCGCCGTTCGTCGAACCTGCGTCACGGCATGGTCGCGGACAGTCGCAATTCGAAGCGCAAGAAGGGGTCCAACCTCGTGGTGGCCCAGGCCGACCAGGCGCGCGTGCGCAAGATGCTGGGGAAGTAACCCCGCACCGCTCCCACCTCATCGCAGACCCGTCCCGCGACCCGGTCGGCTGACCCCGCGGGCAGGAGGATAGACCGATGCCTCGTTCCAAGACCGTTGTTCCCGGCCGCGCGCGGCGCAAGAAGGTACTGAAGGCCGCCAAGGGTGGATTCAGCGGCCGCAGCAAGCTGTACAAGACCGCGCTCCAGACGCAGCAACGTGCCGGGCAGTTCGCCTACGAGCACCGCCGCCTCAAGAAGCGCGACTTCCGCCGGCTGTGGATCGTCCGTATCAACGCGGCTGCTCGCCTGAACGGGCTGTCGTACAGCTCGCTCATCGCCGGGCTCAAGAAGGCGAGCATCGACGTGAACCGCAAGCTGCTCGCCGACCTCGCCATTCGCGACATGGCCGCGTTCACGAAGCTGACCGAGATGGCGAAGGGCGCAACGGCGTAGTCCGGTGGCGGACATCGTCGGCATCCTCACGCGACGGCTCGACCCGGTCTGGACGCGGGGCGAGCCGTCTGCGTTGCTCCCCGACTACCGCGAGCGCATGGCCGCGCTGTTGCTGGCGAGCGAGGGTGTGGGGGCGGCCACAGCGGTCTACGCCGAGGCCATCGCCGGAGCCGCAGATGCCTTGGCACTCCAGGCCGTTCGTAACGCTGCGCTGTCGCGCGAGAGCGGCGCGTTCAGCGAGGCGCTCGCTCTGATGCCGACGCTGTCGGTCGATGAGAAGCGAAGCTCAGGCCGCGCGCTCAACCTGGGCAAGCAACTGCTCGAGGCGGCGGAGAAGGCCAGGCGCGAAGCCCTCGATCGGGCCAGGGGGGACACCGGCGCCCTGGACGTCACACTGCCCGGCCGCCGGCCGTGGAGCGGACGCCCACACGTGCTGGCACAGGTGCGCGACGAACTGCTCGACTTGTTCCACGGGCTGGGGTTCTCGGTCTACACGAGCCCCGAGGTGGAGCTTGAGAAGTACAACTTCGGCAAGCTCAACTTCGCGCCCGACCATCCCGCGCGCGACGCGCACGACACGTACTTCGTGAGCCCAAACGTCGTGCTGCGCACGCATACCTCGCCGGGCTGGGTGCGGGCCATGGAGGAAAGCCAGCCACCGTTGCGGCTCGTGTTCCCAGGCCGCGTCTATCGCGCCGAGGCGGTGGACGCCAGCCACATGGACCAGTTCCACCAGATCGACGGCCTGTACGTCGCGCGCGACGTGTCCATGGCGGACCTGAAAGCCACGCTCAACACGTTCGCCCGTGCGATCTACCGCCGCGACGTGCCGACGCGCATCATCCCCATCTACTTCCCGTTCGTGGAGCCCGGTGTGCAGATGGACGTGCAGTGCGCGACCTGCACCGGGACGGGACGCTACAAGAACGAGCAGGACGAGCAAGGCGAGCGCCGCTGCCCGGTGTGCAAGGGCACGAAGTGGGTGGAGGTGCTGGGCGCCGGCATGGTGCATCCGAATGTCTTTCGCGCCGTGGGCTACGACCCCGAGCAGGTGACCGGGTTCGCGTTCGGCATGGGCCTCGAGCGCATCGCCATGGGCCGCCATGGCATCCATGAGATCCGGCAGTTCCTGGAGAATGATGTGAGATTCCTCGAACAGTTCTGATTCCCGACACTCCATCCCCCTCGGGCCTCGCCGCACGTGCGAGGCCGGAGACCGAGCGAATCCATGAAGCTTCCGATCAGCTGGCTGAGAGAATGGGTCGAGTACGACGGCTCCCCGGAGCAGATCGCCGACTCACTCACCACGCGCGGTTTCTACGTGGAGGGCATCGAGCAGCACGGCCGGCGTTACCCCGGCATCGTCGTGGCCGAGGTGCTCGAGGCAGGCAAGCACCCGAACGCCGACAAGCTCAAGCTCTGCCGCGTGAACAGCGGCTCGGGCGAGCTGCGCATCGTGTGCGGCGCGCCCAACGTTGCGGCCGGCATGTTCGTCCCGCTCGCCACGCTCGGCACCACCATGCCGAACGGGCTGGTCATCAAGGCGGCGAAGATCCGCGGCGAGGAGAGCCAGGGCATGCTGTGCTCGGCGCGCGAGCTGCTCTTGTCCGAGGACCACTCGGGCATCATCGAGCTGCGCGAGCTGCTGAAGGGCGCCGAGCTCGTTCCCGGCAAGCCGATCGATGACTACCTGCCCGAACCCGACTTCGTGCTCGAAATAGAGATCCCGTTCAACCGCCCGGACGGCATGGGCGTGATCGGGCTGGCCCGCGAAGTGAAGTCCGCGCTCGGCGGCAAGTGGACAGAGTGGGCGCGCGCGCGGCTCGCCGCACAGCCGGCAAGCGCGGCGGCTCGTGTCACATTCGATCTCGAGGTCGAGGACGCCACAGAGTGCCCGAGCTATCTGGCTCAGCTCGTCGAGGGCGTGACGGTTGCACCGTCGCCGGCCTGGCTCGTGCGCAAGCTCGAAGCCATGGGCCAGCGCAGCGTGAATAACATCGTAGATCTCACCAATCTGGTCCTGTATGAGTACGCTCAGCCGCTGCACGCGTTCGATGCTTCGAAGCTGGAGGGCAACGCGATCCGCGTGCGCCGCGCGAAGCTGGGGGAGAAGCTCACCACGCTGGACGGCAAGCTGCACGAACTCACGAATGAAGTGCTGGTGATCGCCGACCGCGCCCGGCCGGTGGGCCTCGCCGGCGTGATGGGCGGGGCCGACAGCGAGGTGACCGAGTCCACCACGACCATCCTGCTGGAGTGCGCGTCGTTCCTGTCGTCGCGCGTGCGGCGGGGGGCCAAGTCGCTTGGGCTCGCCACCGAGGCCAGCAAGCGCTATGAGCGCGGTGTGGACCCCGGCATCGGCATGCCGGCGACGGCCCGGTTCCTCACACTGCTGCTGGAGCTCTGCCCGGGGGCGAAGCTCGCGAACTGGCGGCGCCGCAGCGTGGAGCTGCAGCCGCATTCGCTGCCGCTGCGGCCGTCTCGCTGCGAGCGACTGATCGGCCTGCCACTCGGCGCCGGGCGCTGTGCCGACCTGCTCGAGTCGCTCGAGTTCGGCGTACAGCGCGCCGACACGCTGACGGTGACGGTGCCGACGTGGCGCATGGATGTCACGCTCGAGGATGACCTGGTCGAGGAGATCGCGCGCGCCAACGGCTACGACAAGATCCCCGAGGCGCCACTCGTCACCGCCGGTGCGTTCGCCACGCGCTCGCCGCGCGAGCGCGTGGTGCGCTGCGCGCGCGAGGCGATGCTCGCGCTCGGCTTCCACGAGGCGTGGACGTCGTCGCTCATCTCCGAAGGCGAGGCGGCGTCGACCGCCGAGCTCCTCGGCGACGACCCGGCGAAGCTCGTGCGGCTCACCAATCCCATGTCGCGCGAGAGCGAGGTGCTGCGCCCGAACCTCGTGGCCGGCCTGCTGCGCGCCACTGCTCACAACCTGCGCCAGGGGGCGACGGGCGTGCGGCTGTTCGAGGTGGGGACGGGCTTCATCGCCACCGGGGAGCCACTGCCGCGCGAGTCGCTCATGGTCGCGGCCGTGCTCACAGGCCCGCGATTCCGTCACACACACGACCTGGCACCCAGCAAGCCGGAGGGGGCCTACGATCCTCGGGCCGACGTGGACTTCCTCGACGCCAAGGGCCTGTGGGAGGCCTGGCTCGGTGAGATGTGCGTTGACGCCCCCGAGTGGCGGGCCTATGCTGCCGGCGGCTGGAAATCCGGTGCCAGTGCTGAAGTTGCGGTCGGGACTTCACGCATTGCGTGGGCCGGGAGACTCGCGCAGGACCTGCTCCGGTCCTGGGAGGTCGAGGCCGGCGTCCACCTGTTCGTGGCGCTGCTCGAGCCCCTCGCCGAGGGCGCCTCCGCGGTGATCCGCGCCCGCGTACCCGGTCGTTTCCCGCCGGTACGGCGCGACCTCGCGTTCTTCGTCCCGCGGGCCGCGACGCACGCCTCGATCGAACGCGCGCTCGCCGGTGCAGCCGGGGAAACGCTCCGCTCGATCGAACTGTTCGACGTCTATGAGGGCCCCGGCACCCCGGCGGGCATGAAGAGCTTGGCTTACGCACTGCAGTTCCAGCACGCCGAGCGCACGCTCACCGAGGCCGAGGTCACAGAACTCCAAACGCGCATGGTGACCGCTGTCGCGCAGGGATGCGGCGGCCAATTGAGGGAACGAGCATGACCGACACCTTGGTGACCACCCCCGAACTCGACCGGCTCGCGGAGCGCGTAGAGCGCGCCGCTACCTTGGTCGGTGACCTGCGACTGAAGAGCGCACAGCTCGAGAGGGAGAATGCGCAGTTCCTGACCGCGCAGCAGCAGTCTGCCCTGCAGCTGCAGCAGCTCCAGGTCCAGCTCAAGGAACTGCAGGGCCGCCTCCAGGGCCAGGACCCCGTCGCGATCCTCGGCGAGCTCGCCGCGCTCAAGAAGGAACAGCGCGAGTGGCAGGCCGAGCGCCGCGACGTGGCCTCCCGCATCGAAGCCATCTCGGCCAAACTCGAGCGAATCGAGTAGTAGGCAGCACCCCGTTGCTGCAATCGTGCCCTCCGGGCACGGGGGCGGCTCGGGCCACTGAAATGACCAACCAACGCAGAGAGAAGCGGCGGGAGGACAGCGACGATGGACACCCCTTCGGACACCGCCACTGGCATGCCTCGCGACGGGAAGCACGTCGTGCAGGTGCAGATCCTTGGTCACCAGCTCCCGATCCGCGGCGAGGCAGACCCCAGCTACATTCTGGAACTGGCCGAGTTCGTGGACCTCAAGATGCGCGAGGTGACACAGAAGATGCCCGTGGCTGCGGTCTCGAAGGTGGCGATCCTCGCCTCGCTCAACATCGCCGATGAGTTGTTCAAGGAGCGCGCGATCAAGACGCGTGTGGGATCCGATGTACTCGACCGGGCGGAAGCACTGAGCCGCCGTCTGGACGAGGTCCTGGGCGAGCTGGACTAGCCCGGGCTCCTGCACGGTCCGGGCGCCCCCCGGACACTCTCCACTTCCGTTCCCGCGTGAGGCCTGTGTGCCGCGCCGGGTGTGGGAGGGACTCTTCTCCCTGCTTCGGTCCCGTGATCCGGGATCCGGGGGGAACCTCCCATGACGTTCGGAATGTGGCTCGGCACGCTGGCTCTCAGCGTGGTCGCGTCGTTCTCGCTGGGATGGTTCGTGCGCTCGCAGCTGGGGCGCGCCCGCCTGCGCAGCGCCGAGCAGCGAGCGCAACAGGTGCTGTCGGACGCCCGCCGCGAGGCCGAGGCCGCCAAGCGCGATGCCGTGCTGGCCGGGCGCGAGGAAGCGCTCGCCATGAAGCAGGATCTCGAGCGCGAGATGATGCAGGCGCGCAACACCCAGCTCGAGACCGAGCGCGCGTTCCAGCAGAAGGAAGCCGCGTTCAACCGCCGCGTCGAGCTGATCGACAAGAAGGACCGGGACCTCAAGAAGGTCGAGAACGACCTCGGGCTGCGCGAGCAGGCGGTGCAGTCACGCCAGAAGGAACTGGACGTGCTGTTGGCCGAGCAGACCACGAAGCTCGCGAGGATCGGCGGGCTCACCGCCGACCAGGCGCGCGAACAACTAGTGGCCAGCATCGAGAACGAGGCCCGCACCGACGCCGCTAAACGCGCAGTCGAGATCCGCGAGACGGCGCAGCGCGGCGCCGAGCGCGAGGCGCGCAAGGTGATCGCGCTCGCCATCCAGCGCTACGCCGGCGACCACGCCAGCGAGACCAGCGTGTCGGTGGTGCAGCTGCCCAGCGACGAGATGAAAGGCCGCATCATCGGCCGTGAAGGCCGCAACATCCGCTCGTTCGAGGTCATCACCGGCGTGGACGTCATCATCGATGACACGCCCGAGGCGGTCATCCTGTCGGCGTTCGATCCCGTCCGGCGCGAGGTGGCGCGGCTGTCGCTCGAGCGGCTCGTGGCCGACGGGCGCATCCACCCGGCGCGCATCGAGGAAGTGGTCGCGAAGGTTCGCGAGGAGGTGGATCGCAAGATCGTCGAACTGGGCGAGATGGCATGCCTCGAGGTGGGCGCGCACGGCGTGCACGCTGAACTGTCGAAGCTCATGGGGCGACTTCGCTACCGCACGAGCTATGGGCAGAACATCCTCAGCCACTCCGTCGAGGTCGCGCACCTGTGCGGCATGCTGGCGGTCGAGATCGGCATGGACCAGTCGCTGGCCAAGCGCTGTGGCCTGCTGCACGACATCGGCAAGGCCCTCGACCATGACCAGGAGGGCACGCACCCCGCGCTCGGCATGGAGGTGGCCGCACGCTACGGCGAGCCGCAGCCGGTGCTGGAAGCCATCGGCTACCACCACGACGACTACGCGGGCGGCAGCCTGTGGCCCGTGCTGGTGAGCGCCGCAGACGCCATCAGCGGCGCGCGTCCGGGCGCACGGCGAGAGAGCATCGAGGCTTACATCAAGCGGCTCGAGTCGCTGGAACGCATCGCCAACTCGTTCCCGGGCGTCGAGAAGAGCTACGCCATCCAGGCTGGACGCGAGGTGCGCATCATGGTCGAGCACCAGCGAGTGGACGACGCGCGCGCGCAGGGGCTCGCCGCCGACATCGCACGGCGCATCGAGAAGGAACTTCAGTACCCGGGCCAGATCCGCGTCACCGTCATCCGCGAGACGCGCGCAGTGGACTACGCCAAGTGACACTCGCCCTGGTGGTGGCGTGCGCAACTCGCGGGCTGGTCGCATGGCGTAGCCCGAAGCATTGCGCGACTCGCGGGCTGCAGGCTCGCATCGACCCGAGGAGCCACTCGTGACCCAGATCCTGTTCGTGGCCGACGTCATCGGCTCACCCGGCCGCGACGTGCTGCGCGCGCTGCTGCCGGACCTGAAGCGCCGACACGACGTGCACCTGGTCGTGTGCAACTGCGAGAACTCGGCCGCCGGTTTCGGTGTGACCAAGGAAGTCGCACGCGACCTGTTCGACGCCGGTTGCGACGTGCTCACGGGAGGCAACCACCTGTGGGACAAGAAGGATTCCATCCCGTACATCGCCGAGGAACCGCGCCTGGTACGCCCGGCGAATCTGCCGGTGGGCACACCCGGCCTCGGCTGGCGCGTCGTGAAGGCGTCCAACGGCGTCGCGGTGGGCGTGATGAACCTGATCGGCCGTGTGTTCATGAAGGAAGCCGACTGCCCGTTCCGCACCGCCGACGCCGTGCTGGAGCCGCTGGGCCAGCAGGCGAAGGTGATCCTCGTCGACTTCCACGCCGAGACCACCGCCGAGAAGATGGCCATGGGCTGGCACCTGGACGGCCGCGTCTCGGCCGTGCTGGGCACGCACACGCACGTGCAGACCGCCGACGATCGCGTGCTGCCCAAGGGCACCGCCTACGTCTCGGACGCCGGCATGACGGGTGGGTTCGACAGCGTCATCGGCATGGACCGGGCGGCGGCGCTACGGCGGTTCCTGACACTCCTGCCCGAGCGGCTCCAGCCCGCGGCCGGCGACCTGCGGCTGAACGCGGTGCTGGTGAGCGTGGACGACGTCACCGGGAAGGCCACGCGCATCCAGCGGCTGCAGATCCCCTATTCGCGAGAGTCGGTGTCGCCCAACGGCACCGGCGCGCGGCTATTGACGGGCGAGGAGCCCGCGGCGGCGGTGCGCATCGAGGCGAGGATCCGCGCTCAGGCGCTGATCGACGCGGGTGTGCAGCCGAAGCTGGCGCTGGTCTCGGTCGGGGACGACCCCGCCTCGCAGGTGTACCTCAAGAAGAAGCACGAGGCCTGCGCCGAGGCCGGCATCGCCGTCGAGCGCGTGCAGTTCCCGAGCGGCACCAGCACGGACGAAGTGGTGAAACGCGTCACACAGCTGAGCGGCGATCCTTCCGTGCACGGCATCTTGGTGCAGCTGCCACTCGCAATGCCCGCGGACGGCGACGCCGTGCTGGAGACCATCCCGCCCGGCAAGGACGTGGACGGCTTCCATCCCGAGAACGCCGGTCGGCTGTCGCTGGGCCTGCCGTGCTTCGTGCCCGCCACGCCGTTCGGTGTGCTGCGGCTGCTGCAGCACTACGAGATCCCGTTGAAGGGCAAGCATGCCGTGGTGCTTGGCCGCAGCCACATCGTGGGCCGGCCCATGGCCACGCTGCTGTCGCTCAAGCCCACCGACATGACGGTGACCGTCGGCCACTCGGGCAGCCACCCCGACGAACTGCGCGCGCTCGCGCGCGGCGCTGACCTGCTGGTGGCCGCGGTCGGCCGGAAGCACATGGTGACGGCCGACTGGGTGAAGCCCGGGGCCGTGGTCGTGGACGTCGGCATACACCGGCTGCCCGCGTCGCCCGGCAGCTCGAAGAGCAGGCTGACCGGAGATGTCGAGTTCGAGTCCGTGCGCCACGTGGCCGGGGCGATCACGCCCGTGCCAGGCGGCGTGGGCCCGATGACCGTGGCCATGGTGGTGCTCTCGACCGTGATCGCGGCCGAGCGCCAGAGCGCCGCGGTCAGGGTATAGACGCGTGGCGACACTGCCTGCACCCGAAGACAAGATCCTCTCCGTCGGTGAGCTGACGCGAGAGATCAAGGAACTGCTCTCGGGTGCGTTCGCGAGCGTGTGGGTGAAGGGCGAGATCTCGAGCTACAAGGGCCCGCATAACAGCGGTCACCTGTACTTCAGTCTCAAAGACGCGAGCGCGACACTGTCGTGTGCGATGTTCCGCAGCAGTGCGACCAAGTTGGGTTTCACGCCCAAGGACGGGCTCGAAGTCGAGGCCTTCGGCGAGATCAGCGTGTACGAGCCGCGCGGTGCCTACCAGCTGATCATCAAGCAAATGCGCCCGGCCGGCATCGGCGCGCTGCTGGCACAACTGGAGGAGCTCAAGCGCCGGCTCACCGCCGAGGGGCTGTTCGACGCGGCAAGCAAGCAGCCGCTGCCGCGCTACCCGCGCACCATCGGCGTGGTCACCTCGCCGGTGGGCGCGGCCGTGCGCGACGTCGTGAAGGTGCTGCGCGCACGCTGGCCCGGCATTCGCATCGTGCTCGCTCCAGTGAAGGTGCAGGGCGAGGGAGCGGCCGCCGAGATCGCGGCCGCGATCGGGCGCTTCGACCGTTGGGGTGGCGCGGACGTCCTGATCGTCGGCCGCGGCGGCGGCTCGATCGAGGATCTGTGGGCGTTCAACGAAGAGATCGTGGTGCGCGCCATCGCCGCCGCACGCACGCCCGTCATCTCGGCCGTGGGGCACGAGGTGGACACCACGCTCGCCGACTTCGCCGCCGACATTCGCGCCGCCACGCCGAGCAACGCCGCCGAGATCGCCGTGCGCGACGCGACGGAGACCCGGCATCGCGTCGAGACGTTTGTGCAACGCATGCACTCGCGCGTGCGGAACCGGCTCGAGCGGCTCCAGCGCGACCTCACCGCCATCCTGCGCCAGCACGGCTTCCGCCGCGTCAAGGACCTGTTCGTCCACTGGCGGCAGCTCACCGATGACCTGCGCGGTCGCCTGGAGCAGGGGGTGCAAGGCTCGCTCGGCGCCGCTCGCGACCGCCTGGAGCGGGCCCGGACCGCGTGGGGGCTGCGCGAGGCCGTGCCACGGCGCCTGGCCGAGACCCGCACCGGACTGGACCGCTCGCGCACGGCCCTCGATGATGCCATCGTGGCGCGCTTGCACGATCGGCGCCGGCACACGCTGGCGCTCGCCGACCGGCTGCGCGCACTCTCGCCCAAGTTGGTGCTGGAGCGCGGCTACGCGCTGGTGCGCGGACCCGAGGGCCGGTTCGTGCGCAGCGCCACCTCACTCGCGGCGGGTGCGCACGTGACGCTGGAGTTCGCGAAGGGCGAGGCAGACGCGACCGTGACGAAGATCCGCAGTGGACACGACGGACCGGCCGGGGGCGCTCGGCCGGGGACTCACAAGGGAGGCCATTGATGGCACGCGCCAAGGGCGACGCGGTGACGGACGCCCCGCTCGACTTCGAGCAGAGCATGAAGCGGCTGGAGACGATCGTGGACGAGCTGGAATCCGGCGAGCTTTCGCTGGAGGACTCGATCTCGCGCTATGAAGAAGGCATCAAGCTGTCGCGCCGTCTGCAGCAGGTGCTGGACGAGTCCGAGAAGCGCATCGAGCGGCTGGTCGAAAAGGAGGGCGAAGCCCCTTCGACCGAAGCGATGGAACTCGCCCCGGGTCGTGATCTGCCCGAAGGCGAGCTGCCGCTCTGAAGCGTAAGCAGGCCGTGCGCCGTCTGGCCCGTCCCGCCGCGCCCCGCCGCGCAGTGACCCGGGCCGGCTCGTCGCTCGCCGGCAGCCTCGAGTTGATGCGCGAGGCGTTCGAGAAGCGGCTGGCGCGCGTGCTGCGCGACCGGGCCGACGGCCCCGGGCGTGTGGGGCAGGCGCTGCGCTACGCCGCACTCTCGCCGGGCAAGCGCGTGCGGCCGCTGTTCGTGCTGGCCGCGTGCGAGGCGGTGGGCGGCACGTGGAAGCGCGCGCTGTCGGCCGCCGTGGCGGTGGAATGCGTGCACGCATTCTCGCTGGTGCACGACGACCTGCCGGCGATGGACGACGACGATTACCGCCGCGGCCGGCTCACCACGCACAAGAAGTTCGGAGAAGCGCTGGGTGTGCTGTCGGGCGACGCACTGCTGGCGTTCGCGTTCGAGGAGATCACGCGGCTCGCGGGTGACGGTGTACCGCCCGCGCGCGTCATCGACGCGGTGCAGCGACTCGCGCATGCGGCCGGGGCCACGCAGCTCGTGGGCGGGCAGGCGCTCGACATCGCCGCCGAGGGGAAAAAGCTCACGGCGCGACTCACGCGGGACATCCACGAGCGGAAGACCGGCGCGCTGTTCGGTGCCTCGCTCGCCCTGGGTGCGATCGCGGGTGACGCCGACCGCCATACTGTTGACGGGCTGGACGAGACCGGCCGCATGATCGGCCTGGCGTTCCAGATCCAGGACGACCTCCTGAATGCCGGCGGTACCCTGCGTGCGCTGGGAAAGCGCACCGGCACCGACGCCGCACGCGGCAAGGCCACGTACCCGGCCGCCGTGGGCGAGTCGCGGGCACGCCGCGAAGCCGTCGGCCTGTTGCGTGCCGTACGCGGTTCCATCGCGCGGCGCTGTGCCCGGCCGGACGGGCTGCTCAAGCTGATCGAGGCGCTGGCGAAGCGGGAGCGGTAGGGCCGCTCCGTCCCGGCGCGTGACGTGAACCGCAGCCGTTCCGACTTTCGACTGCAACGAGTGCTTGTCTGTGCCACCGCCGAAGGCGGATATTCAGGGACGACTCTCAGCTAGCATCCGGCTCCCGACGCCGAACGCGTCGCTCGGGAGCGAGCCCTTTGCGCGGCACCCCCCGGGTCGCGTGCCTTCAGGATCAACGGAGGTCTCGATGCCGTCTCGTCTGCTCCCTCGATTCGCTCTCCCCCTCGCCGCGCTGCTCGCCGCACTCATATGCGTGCCGGTGGCGGACGCGGGGTTCGGGGACGCGCTTAAAAAGAAGATGGACGAGCAGAAGAAGAAGGCCGAACAGGCCGCCGCGGCCAAGGCGGCGGAGGCGGCTACCACACCCAGCACAGCGAAGCCTGCGGAAGGCGCGGCGCCGGCCGCTGAGACGAAAACGGCCACCGAGGCGAAGCCCTCCGCCGAGGCGGGGGGTGGCTCTCCCACAAAGGTCTCGGAGGTCTCGACCAAGTTCGACTACGTGCCGGGGGACAAGATCATCGTGCTCGACGACTTCACGCAGGACGACCTCGGCGAGTTCCCCGTAAGGTGGAAGCCGGTGATCGG
>CAZADU010000395.1:0-1854 GCA_964483945.1 uncultured bacterium | reverse complement strand
CGTCGCGGCGCAAGGAGGACGCGCTGCGGCTGGCGCGCTCCCTGGTCGAGCCCTCGAGCCTCGAGTCGCTCGCCCGGGCCGAACCCGGCATGCTGCCGGCGCGCGTCGGGGCCGACACACTGGCGGCGTTTCGCGACCGCGCCGACGCGGTCGCGGCCCTTCGCCACCTGGCCACGGCGCGCCCGCGACCACGCCTGCGCGACTGGGCGAGCCTCGAGGCCCGCCTGGGCGAGGCCGTGGAACAGGTCCTCAGCGGCCGCGCCACACCCGAGCGCGCACTCGCCGCGGCCGACACATTCGTCACCACCCACCTCGAGGCCCGATGATGCGCCCGCGACCGTTCAACTCACTCCGACCGTTCCCCTGGAGCCCTTCATGACGCGTGACGCGCTGACTCCCGTTCGCGACTACCGCAAGAACGGCGAGCGACTGGTCGTGGGCCTCATGACCGGGACCTCCGCCGACGCGGTGGACGCGGTGCTCGTGCGGCTCAAGGGCGACGGCCTCGCGGCGAAACACGAGGTGCTCGCCGAGCTCGAGACGGCGCTGCCGGACGAGTTGCGCGCCGAGGTGCTCGACGTGGCGGCGGCCAAGACGATCGAGCCCGAGCGCCTCATGCGCCTGGACGTCGCACTCGCCGAGGCGTACGCCGACGCGGTGCGCGAGGTGGTGGCACAGGCGGGCGTGAAGCTCACCGACCTCACCGCCATCGGCTCGCACGGGCAGACCGTGCGCCACCTGCCGCGCTCGGCGGAGCATGGCCGCGCGCTCACGCTGCAGCTGGGTTCGGCCACCACGCTGGCCGAGCGTACGGGCGTGACCGTGGTGAGCGACTTCCGCAAGCGTGATACCGCCGCCGGGGGCGAGGGCGCCCCGCTCGTGCCGATCGCCGACTTCTGGCTGTTCCACTCCGAGCGCGAGTCGCGCGTGCTGCTGAACCTGGGTGGCATGGCCAACGTGACGTGGTTGAAGAAGGGTGGCTCGCTCGCCGACGTGCTGGCGTTCGACACCGGCCCTGGCAATGCCGTGCTGGACGGCCTCGTGCGCATCGGCACGCAGGGTCTCGCGCGACACGACGAGGCGGGCGGGCTCGCGGCCTCGGGCCGCGCGCACGAGGGGCTGCTCGAGGAGTTGATCGCCGACCCTTTCTTCTCGCTGCCACCGCCGCGTTCCACCGGGCGCGAGCGCTTCGGCGAGCACTATGCCGAGCAACTCATGCGCTTGGGCGAGAGTCTCGGGCTGTCACTCGAGGACACGCTCGCCACCGCACTAGAGCTGACCGCCGCCTCGATCGAGCGCGCGATCCGAGAGTTCGTGACACCGCACGGTCGCGTGGATGCGCTCTATGCGAGCGGTGGCGGCGTGCGCAACGTGACGCTCATGACCGCGCTGCGCCGCCGTCTCGACGGCATCAAGGTGGCGCGACTCGATGAACTTGGCGTGTCTCCGGGCATCAAGGAGGCGCTCGCGTTCGCGTTCCTGGCCCACCTCACACTCTCGGGTGAGCCGGGCAATGTCCCGGGTGCCACGGGTGCTCGGCATCCGGCCGTGCTGGGCGTGATCACGCCCGGGGCGACGGTTGGAGGTGGCCGCTGATGCTGGCCGCGGGGACCGCCCGTGTCCTCTGCGTCGGCAGGAACGACCGGCGACGCGGCGTGCAGATGAAGCGATCGCTCATGGTACTGGCATTGCTCGCACTCTCGGGCTGCGCGCCGGTCACCACGCCGCCGCCCACGAGTGCTCCAGTGCCGGCGTCGGCCCCGCCTCCGGTGGCGGCACCGGCTCCCGCGCCGAGCGAGGAGAGCCCCGCGCCGCTGCCCATCGTGGAAGTACCACTGCCGCAGGGGGAACCCG
>CAZADU010000394.1:0-22563 GCA_964483945.1 uncultured bacterium | reverse complement strand
CGCATGGTGGCCACGCAGTCCTGAGGTCCCGTCAGCGCGGCGAGCGCAGCCATCTGCACGGCGGGGAACACGCCGTGCGTGGTGTAAAACGCCAGCAGCGGTCCCATCACCGCGCGCATCGCGGGTGGCGAGACCACGTAGCCCACGCGCCAGCCGGTCATGGCGTAGCTCTTGGAGAACGTGAACAGCGACAGCGTGCGCTCAGCCATGCCGGGCAGTGAAGCCAACGAGACGTGCTTCGCGCCGTCGTAGGTGAGGTGCTCGTAGGCCTCGTCCGAGAGCACCCACAGGTCACGCTCAATCGCCACGTCGGCGAGTGCGGCCAGATGCTCGCGTGACAGCACCGCACCGGTGGGGTTGTTGGGCGTGTTCAAGTAGATGCCCTTGGTCTCGGGGCGAATCGCCGCGCGCAGCCCCGCGGCGAACTCGGCCGGTGTCCAGTTGCCCGCGAGCAACTCGAGATACACCGGCAACGTGCGATAACTGGCCCCCGCGGCGAAGCCCACCAGCTTGGGGATCGCCATCCAGTGCGGCGACAGCACCAGCAGCTCGTCACCCCCCGACAGCAGACACTGCATGGCGAGGTAGAGCGCGTGCGTGCCGCCGGCCGTCACCACGATGTCGTCCACATGCGCGGCGATGCCGTTCTCGCGCGCGAGCTTCTCCACCAGTGCTTCGCGCAGCGTTCGCTCGCCGCGCGCGTCGGGGTAGTGCGTGTAGCCGTCGCGCGCGGCCTTCGCCAGCGCCTCGACGATGTGCGGCGGCGTGTCGAAATCGGGCTCGCCGCGCTCCATGTGCAGGATCCGCTCACCGGCGGCCTCGCGGGCCTTGGCGGCGGCCATGATGCGGCCGAGTTCCGAGGTCATGTGCAGCACGGGACGGTCTGCGATCAAGCGGGGCATGAGCACTCCTCGGGAGTAGTTGACCGGGAACCATTCGAACGTCGCCACTGTAAGAGCTTTCGGGCAGCGCCGCAGCCGACCGGGCAGGACGCACACGGAGCGCGTTTCGCAATGGCGCGTCGGGCACGGGCATTGCCACGACCCGGCGGACCTTCCATCGCGAGAACACGCACCCGGGGGATTGCATCATGGCGAAGATCCAGCTACGAGACGTCTGTGACCATCTGGCATCGGCAGGCGACGCGGACAGCATCATCGACGCACTGCTCGCTTATCTCCGTGCCTATCAAGGGGATTGGCACCCAACCCTGGCCATGGTGGACACCCGGCACGACGCCATCACGCGTGTGTTCCAGCGCGAGCGCGGCCGACTCGATCGCCGCGACGTGGTGATCCCGGTGGATCATCTTCCCGCGCGACTCGTGCGAAAATTCTTCCGGCCCAGTGCATTCTTCAACGTGGTCGAGCGTCGCTCACTGCTCGCCCGCGTGTTCCGCGCCACCCCCGTGTACGAACCGGACCGGTTCGAGGCCACACAGATGCAACCACTGGCTGCCCCGGTGGCGTGGCATTCATGCATCGCGCTGCCACTCGCCGACCAGCACGACCTGATGGCAATGCTGCTGATCGTCTCACCTAAGAAGAATGCGTTCCCGGCCGCCGCGGTGGAGCAGGTGCTCGCCATGCGCACCATGGCCGCCGTCGCGCTGGCGCGGCGACTGCAGGCCCAGGGCCGTGTCTCGCCCGAGGTGCATGTGGCCGAGGAGCATTCCCGGCGCACGCAAGGCATGTTCCAAGACCGCGTGCGGCAGCTCGAGACCGAGATCACCGCGTTGGCGCAGGACCACCGCCTGAAGACCGAGCGGCTGGAGATGGCGTCGCGCCAGCTGGAGCAGCTGCAGCAGCGCGCGCACTTGGAGCGCACCGAGCTCGAGGAGATGCGCCTGCAGCTGCGTGCGCACGGCGAGCAGGAGAAGGTGGCCGCGCAGCACCTGCACGACTCCTATTCGCAGCTCGCCATCACGCAGCAGCGGTTGAACGATCAGCACGGGACCATGGAATTTCTGCGCGAGGTGTTCGAGGCGATGGCGGCCGAGCATGATGACGGCGTGTTGTCGCGGTCGTTGGTGCAGCGTTTCTGCGAGGCGTTCGGGGTGGACCGCTGCAGCCTGATGCGCGTGGACGACCAGCATCTGCAGATCGCCGCGCACCGCGGCATGGACCCCGGCATGGCGGGCCGTGTTCGCCTGCCCTTGGGCCAGGGCGTGGCCGGCTGGGTGGCGAGCCACCGCCAGCCGGTGCTCATGCGCAAGGGCGGCGACGCCTCGCCCGTGCGTCCGACGGGGATGGACAGCTACAACTCGGACTCGTTCGTCTCGGTCCCGCTCGTACACCAGAACCGTCTGCTGGGTGTGTTGAACCTCAGTAACAAGCGCAACGGCCAGCCATTCGATGAGACCGACCTCGACCGCGCCATGATGGCGAGCGCGGTGCTGTCGCTGGCCATGAGCGAGCGCGAGGAGTCGCAGCAGCACCGCCACGCCGCCGCCACCGCGGTGCTGGACCCGCCGGTCATCCCGCAGGCACCCGCCGCCGCACCCGGCCTTCGTTCGACGGAGCAGCGCGAGTTGCCGCCGTTCGAGATGCGGGGGTAGTGCGGGCAGGCACGGCCACCCCTCTGGGGCGCCTACAAAGCTTGATCAAGGCACTCGCACGACGCGGAGGTTGGCGTGCTCACCGCCAACTTCCGCGGCGACAAAGTAGATTCCCGCGGCTGTGGCGTTGCCTGCGGTGTCACGCCCGTCCCACTCGAGCGTGCGCTCTCCGGGCTCGAACCGTCCCTCCGCGAGTGTGCGTACTTCCTTGCCCTGTACGTCGTACACGCGCACCGCTCCCTCCGACTGCCGCGGCACCGCCAGCTTGATGCTCGTGCGCCGCCCGAACGGGTTGGGCCACGCGGCGCGCCAAGCCAGCGAGGCGATCCGTTCCGGCATCGTCGCCTCGACCGGCCCCAGCCAGGCCACGCCGGTCGTGCCACGCACCTCGAGCCGGTAGGCGTACGTGCGGCCCGGCTCGGCCGTGGCGTCCACGAACTCCAGCCGGCCGGATTGGGTTGGCCGCATGTCGCCGTCGCCGAGCGCGACTTCGGGCTCACCCTCGACCTGCCGGTGGACGCGCAGCGCCGACACGGCTCGTGCGTCGTTCACGAGCCATGCGAGGCGGATGCCGTCCGGAGTGGCGTCCGCGCGCAGGTCGGAGACGGCCAGCGTCGCCGTGGGGATGTCCACGATGCGCGCAGCGTAGATGTCGGAGCGCGTCGGCCAGTTGCGCAGGTCCGCCCAGGCGACGAGCGCGTAGTCGTCCCCGGCGGCGATGGCGATGCGGTCGCCGACCAACTCGCCGGGGAACAGGTCGAACTCCGCCTCTGCCACGCCACTCCAGCCACTCGGCCGCGAGGACAGCCGCAGGTCGGGCCCGAAGCTCAAGCCCCCATCCACGGATACGGCGGCGTAGGCGTTCACGCTGTCGCCGGCGGGGATGCTGCGGCGGTCGTACCAGGCGACGTACACGTTGCCCCGGCCATCCACTGCCACATTGGGCTGGTGCTGGTCCGTGCCGGGCGGATCATGATTCACCCGCACCTTGCCCGACCAGGTCTGCCCACCGTCCGTCGAGCGGATGCGCACGATATCGCGCATGTCGCGGGAGACCGAGTTGGTCGAGGGCTGGTAGGTCCGCAGCCTGAACGTGAAGCTCAGCGAGGAGCCGATCGGGGGGTCCACCCGGAGGTAGTAGCGCCCCGTGTAGGGCAGGCTGAAGATGATCGGGGCGGTGCGACCGAAGCCGGGATCCGCGGAAGTGAGATAGGCCGTGTAGGCGAGAGTCCTGGGGCCGCTCGGGAACTCCCAATAGAGATGGTAGCCGTGCTGGTTGGGAGAAGCCGTGCCATCGATCCATGCGGTCTGGCCCGCGGCTCCGTCGAACGCGAAGTACCGTGCCCGGTTGGACTGGTGGATTTCGTCCATGGAGCCGCTTGCGTCGCAATCGAGGGGGACAAGCTTCGCGGTGTCGTAAGAGAAATTCGATGTAGTGCTGCCGTGCGAGCTGGTCGCAGGGGAGATCGTCCCTTCGGCGTACTCCGCCCAGACCAAGTAAAGGTTCCCTCTCATCGGACCAGCAGACCTGTCCACGGCTAGCGCAGGGAAGTTCGGTGCCAGTCCCCACTTCCTGTACGTCGGGTACTGAATGGGCGAGCTCGCTGTCCAACCGAATGGTCGCGTGCCGAGATTGTCGCGCAGTGTCGCCGCGACCACTTGCGCTCCGAAAGTGGTTGCTCGGTCCGCCGATCGGCGCACGAGAAGTTCTCCGGACGCGACGTCCACGAAGGACAGGTGGACCACGCCATCGGCACCGACGGCAACGCTTTGGCCAAGGCTTGTGCCGTTGCTCGGATATGTCTGAGGTCCCCAGGTGACCCCACCGTCCAAAGAACGGGACATGACGACGAAAGCGAGATCGACTAGCCCGTCGAATGACGCTTCGGTCGAGGCAGCGTACAGAGCACTCCCCCCCGATTCGCAGACCACGCCATTCACGTAGTGCGCACGCTGGAGGACGCCCGGCAAGCAGACGAGGGGACTTGCCCAGGCGGTCGGCGAGTGCCCGGTTCCGCGAAAATACTGGACCGGCCCGTTACCGGCGACGAAGTGTGTCGTTCCCAACACGTCCAAGCATGAGGCAGAGGGCTTTGCGACAGATTCGTTCTGCTCGGTTATCGGGAATCCGAGCTGATGCTGCCAAGACATTCCGCGATCAATGGACTGGGCGTATCCAATCCCGATGCGAGGGGCTTCCACGTAGCTCAGCCAGTTCGCGAACAAACGTGTTCCGGCCGCGGACGCGTCAGGATAGCCTTGGACAAGAGTCGCATCGGTAGATATGCGCTGTTCGGGCAGCGCCGTCTGCGCCGCCACCGGAAGTGCAGGAGCTACTGCCAGCGACAGAAGTGCCAGCCAGGCGCCGCGTGCACATGGGCCGCGGCGCCGGCCGAGTTCAAGGACTGCTACGGAACGATTTGACTGAGTCACGGCAACACCACCGCCTTCCGTCGCAGCTCACGCGACCCCGCGCTGAGCCGGCAGGTGTAGATGCCGGGCGCGACGCGACGGCCGCGGTTCGAGCGCAGGTCCCAGTCGATCCGGTGCGTGCCCGCCTCGTAGCGCGCCACGTAGTCGCGGACGCGCCGGCCCTGCGCGTCGAAGATCTCGAGCTTCGCGACTCCGGGTGCGGGCAGCGTGAACTCCACCGTCGTGCCGCGCAGGCTCGGGTTGGGCCGCGGCGGCTGGAGCGCGAACACCAGCGGCCCGGGCACGGTCGGCTCGTGCGCACGCTCGCCTCGGTTGGCCTGTGCCAGGCGTTGCGAGACCGGCGCTCCGGTGAGTTCCAGGAACACGTCCGCGACGCTGCCTTCTGACGACGAGGGGAGGGTGAACTCCAGGTGCAGCGAATCGAGGTCCACGAGCCATGCCGAGAGCCCGTCCTGCGCCTGGGTGAGTGCGGTGGCGTCTCCCGAGTACCCGTTCCTCGCGACGGTCGGCGCCACGGCGACGACCCGAGGTGCGACCGTGGACGGCACGAGGCTCCACAGTCCAGTCAGCTCCGCGCCGCCGATGAACGCGAGCCGGACTCGTGTGCCCGTGAGCCCCGCGACCGCGACGCGGTCCGTCCGCTGACGCAGGCTGGCCCGGCCGGCTTCCGTCCAGGTCCCCTTCGCATCGGCGACGAGCACGACGAACCCCGACCCTTCGCCCGAACCGCGTCCGCCGAGGGAGCGACCCTCCGCGATCAGCGCCGTTCCGGCATCCTCGCCGAGGTTCACCTCGAGCGTGTCACCGGGCAGCAGCAACAGGTTCCCGCCGTCGGCGGGACGCAGGGACGGATCATACATGCGGCCCCCGATGAGCTTCGCTCCGGCGATCGGGTAGGGAGTGCCGACGAGCACGGCGGAGCCCGCGACGTGGGCCTCCACGTCCGCGGCGTGCTCGACCACCAGCAGTCTCGCGCGGTCCACGGCGGCGCCGAGTCCTGCGTGGGTGCGGAACCACAAGCGCTGCCGGCCACTGGAGAAAGTCGCCGGCAGGCGCAGCGCATCGGTCGCGATGGCCCCCTGCGGGCCACCATCCAGCAGCGAGTTCTCGAACGCACCAGTCGGCATGGGCCCGCGTAGCGAGTGGGTTCCCGTGACGCGACCCGCGGAGTAGCCACCGCCACCGCCGCCAGCCGAGGAGCCGCCGTCGCACTCCCAGCCCTCCTTGGTCCAGATGAGCGCGGCGTTGCTCCGGAACGACCACTGGTTGTTGTCGTCGAGCGTGCGCAGCCGGAACCAGTACTTGGTCTCCGGCGACAGTCCGATCACCTGGGCTGTGACCGCGCCCCCGGGGGTGCCGGGCGTGATCGGAGCCGACAGGCTCGGAACGGTCCACGCGGTATCCCAATCGAGCGTGTCGGGGCTGCTGGCGCTGACCTTGTAGCGGAGGTCGTAGCTGATCGCGGGGCCCGAGGCCGCGAGGGCGCCGTCATCCGCCGGCTCGGTCCAGAAGAGCTCACCCGAGTCCTGGCTGATGTGCGGGCAGCCTTCCAGGTCCACTACCAACCCGGGCCGCACCACGTCGGCCGAGTCGAGGCCCAGGGCCCCGGTCACGGTGCGCGTCCAGCGCGCGATCGAGGGCACACGTGGGGCGTCGGTGCTGAGGCTGTCCAAAATGAATAGCATCTGGTCGCCGGGTGGGGCCAAGTAGGCGTCGGCCGGCGCCTGCACCAGGAGCCGGGTGGGGTTGCTGGCGAGCGTGAACGTGAGTGGCAGATAGCGCTGGTTCTGGTCGAAGCTGTGGGTCACCGCCCCGGGCCGCATGAGCGCGATACTCTTGATGTGGGCTGCCCGCGCGTCGTCCGTGAGCGTGAGCGTGAACGTGCGGCCGTACGTGAGCACCGCCGGCGCCCCGAGCACGCGCGGGCGGACGGCGTACTCGCCGGTGGAGCGGAACAGGTAGCCGGGCTCGTAGATGCTGACGGTCGTCTGGTCGGGGTTCTGGCCGATCTGGCCCTCTCCCCCGGCCGTCATCACCCTCGCGTCGGGAAGCAGGATCGCGGTCGAGTGGTAGTTGCGCTTTCGAGGGTCGGAGGCTAGCTGTTCACCGTCAATCGGGTTGTGACTATTCCAGCGGCCGATCGCGACACCCCAAAGCTTGGGTTCCAGAACCGCTTCACTCAGCCCAAGTTGCCCGTGACCGCCAGTGGCCAGCACGTCGCCGGTGGGCAGGAGCGTGAGGTTATGGTTCTTCCTGGGTTTCATGCTGTTTTTGGGGTCCGCGTTGGGCTGATGTGTCCACGCCTCGGTCCCCCCCGGAGTGATGGAGACCGTCTCCGTCCGGTCGCTCGCATTCGAGACGGCATCTCGGCTCGAGAACGCCCCGGCGCGCAGCAGTTGGCCGGGGCGGTACATGACCGCCGAGCCGAACAGGATCGAGTCCTGGGTGTCGCCGCTGACGTCCGCCCAGCGCTGGGTGGTGAAGCTGAAGAACCGCCGATAGCGCTTGGTGAGGTTCGCGTAGGGCGACGGCCCGGCGTTGAACATGCGCCCGTCGGGGAGTTGGAACATGTAGGCGTAGTCGGCGATGGGACGTTCGCTGTCGGCGTCGTTCTGCAGCGTCACCGTCTCCCATTGGCCAGGAAGTGCCGGGCAGTCGAGCCCGGCGGCCGATGAGGCGTCGGCGCGGAACCGCTCCAGGCTGCGCGTGATGCGGCCATCCCCCGTGGGCGAGGTCAGCAGCGGCATGCCCGCCACACCCGGCGGGGGCGTGTGGAAGTTGCGCATGGGCGGGCTGCGCCAGTGCTCGCCCCCGTACTCGGTGACGGGATAGGTCCAGATGTCGTTCGTGAACCCGCCCGGGTCCGCCGTGCCGGTCGTATCGCCCCCGACCAGGGTGATGAGCGTGGCGTCGACGTTGTAGCTCATCGCGGCACGGGTTCGCTTGATGGGGCCGCTCCCTTCGTACGGGACCTTCACCCACGCGTAGTCGTTCAGTTGGCTCAGCAGCGTGTCGGGCCGCTCGAGGTACCAGAGGTCGGGATCCACGAGCGCCCCCGAAGTGTTCTGGCCGCCGAACAGGTAATACCTGCGATCCTTCACATGGTTGTCGCGGATGATCGCGGCCATGGCATGGCCCTCGACGGCCGTGGGATGGCCGCCGTACTCGGAGTCCTCGGCGGGCGTCAGTACCTGCCAGACGCCGTTGACGGAAGGATGGCTGCCGACACCGAAGGTGTAGAGCTTGCCCGGATCGGCGAAGGCAGGTGGCGAGACCGCGGTCTGTCCGCCGTGGAGGAGCAGCCTCGCATAGGCCGCGCCTGCCCCCGCGGCCCACAGGCCCGGGTCGAACATCATCGTGTGGCCGAACCGCCGGCGCGTGGAGTCATCGTCCGCCAGCAGCCGCTTCCACACCCACTGGTAGTGCGCCGACCCGCTCGCGGTGCGGCGGTCGCCCCGCCACAGATCCCCCAGGACGTTCCCGACCGCGTCGAGGCCGCCATGGATGAAGCAGGTCTGCCTGTCCACCGCGTCGGGGAGCATGCCCTCGGCCCGCGTCTCCACCCCGGCCCAGGTCATGGCGAAGCGGTGTCTCGGTACGGGAACCGTGTCCGGTGCGGCCAACGTGGTGTCGCCGACCGGCTCGAACCGGTCCCAGGCGAGGATCGTGTCCACCTCGGCCTTGCAGCCGCGCAGCGACCAGACGTCGTCGAGCACCTGCACGCCCGAGACCGGCCCCACGCTCCGGCCGAACATCATGATGCCGCGGCCCGCGCCGTCCGCCACGAAGCCGTGCCCCTCGCGGCCCCGGGGCCACTTCCCGTCGGTGTAAGTGTCGAAGTAGATGTTCGGGTCCGTGACGTTGTCCGCGGGGATCGTCACGGTGGTGCTCCACGAGTAGCGCCCGGCCTGCTCCAGCCGGTGCACGCGGTCGTACGTGGTGTCGCCCGCGGCGGTACGCGTCAGGCCGCCGAAGCCCGTCGTCACACTGGCCATGGTGCCGGCTGCGGCCAGCACCTTGCCGTCATGCATCGGCGTGGCCGTGGCGTACCAGCGTTCCACGGCCATGATCGCGTTGGCATCCCACGGCGTCGTGTCGGCTGCAGTGGGTTGCCAGCCGGGGTCCAACGAGTACACGTGCTGGCAGATCGGCTCGGGCAGCCAGGTGCCGCCGACCAGCAGCAGCTTGCCATCCGGCAGCGTGGCATGCCCGCTGCAGAACAGGTCCGACTTCTTCTGGTTCGGGTGCGGCAGGTCCCGTGTGTTGGCGAGCGAGGGCCAGCGCAGGTTCGTGTCGCCGGGGGCGAACCGCCAGAACTTCATCGTCTGCGGTGTGCCGGACTCCCCGAACAGGAACACCGACGTCGTGTCAGTCCCCGGCATGCGCAGCACGGCCACGTGCGTGCCCGAAAACCCCAGGTCTGGACTGGAGATCCAGCGTCCGCTCTTGTTCAGTGTCGCGAGCGCGCTCGGGGGGGGGGGTGAGCATGTGGGCGATCATGGTGAAGGCGACGAGCCTGCGGATGCCGATCCGTGGCGCGGTGGGACGACGAGCGGCCGTGTACATGCGACCTCCTCGAGGGTGGGGCGGACACCTGTGGAGGAACTGGACCACGCCAGTCGCGAGGCTGGGCTCGGAGCCGCGAGCTCGGCCCGTGACCCAGGGTGATTGAATGAGCCTAGCTGTCGGACGGGAAGAGTGCGCGACTTATTTCTGATTTCGAATAGTGAAATCTCGAAGCACCCTACCGCGTCCCTTGCCCTCGGCGAGGCAGCGCTGCCAAGCCACAAGGCGGCACCTAGGAGCCTAGGATGGGGCGCTCGCCCATGGGTCCATTCTGGACGCCTCTGGCTACTCGTCCTCGAGGCCGAGCGACGTCAGAAACCGGGTGCGTCGGGCTGGCATCCTGCAGCGAGCCCCCGAGCGCCGCACCGCTTGGTGGCCTCTCAGTTCGCGCCGGCCAGGCGCTCGCGCAGTTCCGCGAGCGCCTGGCGGTGCGAGGCGAACGCGAGGTCGCCGGGCAGCTCGTCCAACGGGAACCACGCCAACTCCGTGGCGTCATCGCCCGCGCACTGCTCGCCACCCGTGGCCACGCCCGTGTAGAGGATGAGCACGGCGCGCACGCGCGGGTCGTCGAAACCGGCGTAAACGCCGAACAACCCGGTGAGCTGTGCGATCACGCCGGTCTCCTCCAGCAGCTCGCGCACCGCACTCTGCTCGGGGTGCTCGCCCGCTTCCATGAAGCCCGCGGGCAGGCACCAGGTACCCGCGCGCGGCTCATAGGCGCGGCGCACCAGCAGCACGCGGCCGGCTTCCACGAGGATCACACCGGCCGCCGGGACCGGGTTGCGATACCAGATGTAGCCGCACGACGGGCATGTGGGCCGCACGGTGCCGTGATCGTCCGCCACCGCCATGGCAGTGGCGCAGCGCGGGCAGAAGCTGGGCGTGAAGGGCATGGCCGCAGAGTGTAGAGGACGACTCGCCGCTCATGCGAGCTTCGCGCTCACGGCGCGCACAGCACATCTCGCGACCTCGCACTCACCGCCACGTCGTGGGGGCGCCGCGCTGCACCATCTCGGCCTTACTTCGCCCCATGCTGGCACCTTTCGGTGTCGGCCGTATGGAACGACGCCCCCCCGAAGCGGCGGCCGGGGCAGCCGCGCGGCGCATCGTGCGCAGCGGGGCCGCCGCTCGGGACGCTGCCTCTACTTCTTCGTCGGCGCGGGCGTCTTCGCCTTCACCGGCGGCTTGGCTTTCTGCTGCTCGTGCTGTTGCTCCCCCACCAACTCCTTCAGCTCGCGCAGTTCCTGCTTGAGCTGATCCATCTCCAGGCGAAGCGCCGCGTCTCCCCCGCCGCCGTCGCGATCCGTCTGATAGCGATACACCCGCGGGGCACGACCGGGTTCCGGAATTCGCATCGAGAAGCCGCGCGGGGCCGGGCCCCTGTTCCAGTTGAAGGACTCTCGCCCGGCCGGCAGGTCCACCTGCACCGTGCGGCGCGAGCCTTTCCGTGTCAGGACGATGTCCACCCGGCCCTCACGGTCGTGCAGCGTGTTCACGAGGTCGTCGCGGTCGTTCACCGCGTGTCCCGCCACTTCGACGATCACGTCCCCTGCGCGCAGTCCGGCCTTCTGCGCCGGCGTTTCCTCGATCACTTCGAGCACGACCACGCCCTTGCCGCCGGTCACGCCCAAGGCCTCGCCGAGTTCGGGCGAGAGCTTCTCCACGCGCACGCCGAGATGCCCGCGAGCACCGCCCCAGGGCGTCGGGGCCTTGTCGTCGGTCCACACGTGCATGCCCTTGAGGCCCTTCAGCTCCTGAAGCTCTTTCAGCTCCTTCAGTTCACTCCAATCCCCCAGGCCTTCGATGTGCAGTTCCTTCAGCTTGTCGTCGATCTCTTCGTCCGTCAGCGCGCGGCCGTTCACGTAGACCTTGCGGCGTACGATGCGCTCGTCAGGGTCGGGAGCCGCCGGTGGCGCGGGTGGCGCGACACGACGCAGTTCGGGCGCGCTCGAGCGATCCGGCGCGGGCGCCGCCCGCGGCGACGGCGGTGCCGGAGGCACCGGCATCTCGTCGAGATCCTGCTCGTTCGTGGGTAGCTCGACGAGCCTCACGTCGAGCGTGCGACTGGTGCCATTGCGCCACAGCTCGAGCTTTGCGGAGCGGCCGGAGCCCGCGTCGCGGACCGCGTCGCGCAGCTCTTCGGGTGCCGTCACCGAGTGGCCGTCGAAGCGCAGGATGACGTCGCCCTTCTGCACTCCCGCGCGCTCGGCCGGACTGTCGGCGAACACACGGCTCACGAGCAGCCCGTCACGCGTCAGGTCGAGTCCGCGGCGCAGGTCGGCATCGGTGGACTGCGTGCTCACGCCGAGCCAGCCAGGTGCGGCGAGTACGGGGACGGCGGCCGTCGCGAGCAGCGCAGCGGCGAGCAACCATGTGAATAGCCTGGATCGCATGACTTCCTCCTCGGGGAGTCCCGGCGTGGGGAGTCGCGTGCGGCTTGCGGCTCGTGGAGGCGCCGGGCTAGCCTTCTTAGTGGGTGCCTGAGCGGGACCTGTGCGTCTCGGGGATAGACACGGGAATCGCCCGGATGGTTCTGTCGCGTCCCCAGGAAAACGCCCAACGACGCTCGTCCCCCCTTCCCGGAGCCGGTGGAACGCCATGAAAGTCAGGGACGTGTTAACCCTCGATGTCGAGGACGTGGCGTTGGGAGGCAAGGCATTAGCCCGCGTGGACGGCAAGGTCGTGTTCGTGGACCGCGGCCTCCCCGGAGATCGCGTGCAGGCGCGCGTGACCAAGAGCAACCGGCGCTTCGCCGAAGCACGCCTCATGACGGTCGAGCGGCCGGCCGAGGGCCGCCTGCCCGCGCGTTGCGTGCACGCGGACCGCTGCGGCGGCTGCCGGCTGCAAGAACTGCCCTACGAAGCACAAGCCGCGTTGAAGGAACGCCAGGTGCGCGAAGCACTCCGCCACCTGGGCGGCATCGCCGATCCGCCGGTGCGCGCGATCGTGCACGCGCCGGAGGCCTGGCACTACCGAAACAAGATGGAGTTCTCGTTCGCGCCCACGCCCGGCCCCGACGGCTCCGAGGTCGCGGTGCTGGGGCTGCACGAGCGCGGCACGTACGACCGCATCTTCGAGCTGTCCGAATGCTGGCTGCCCTCGCCGCTCACGGTCGAGGTCGTGCGCTACACGCAGGCGTTCGCGCGCGAGCACCGCTGGCGCGCCTACCACCCGTCGCGACACGACGGCGTGGCGCGATTCCTCACCGTGCGCCACCTCGCGCACACCGCGAGTTGTGCGGTGCACCTGCTGGCCGCCTCGGACGAGCTGCACGGGCTCACCGAATGGGCGCACGGCGTGGCGGCACTCTCGAGCGAGGTGCGCACCGTCACGCTGGGCCTCAACCGCGGTCGCGCGCACGTGGCGTTCGCGGAAGAAGAGCGCGCCCTGGTGGGCGACGGTGTCATCGTGGAAAAGCTGCTGGGGCTCGAGTTCGAGGTGGTGGGCAACGCATTCTTGCAGACCAACAGCATGCAGGCCGAGCGGCTCTACGAGGGCGCGATCGCCGCAGCACAGCTTGAGGGCCACGAGCGCGTGCTCGACCTCTACAGCGGTGCGGGCACGCTGACGCTGCTGTTCGCGCGCCTCACCGCCGAGGCGGTGGGCGTGGAGAACGTGCCCGAGTCGGTCGAACGCGCGCGCCGCAATGCCGCGCGCAACGGGCTCGCCAACGCGCGCTTCGAGCAGGGGGACTCGCGGGCCGTGCTGCGCGAGTGGGCGCGTGGTGAGCGCGCCGGCGCGCCGCGACCAGACGTGGTGGTGGTGGATCCGCCGCGCGCGGGACTGCACCCGCGCGTCGTGGTGCGCGTGGCGGAGTTGTCGCCGTCTCGCATCGTGTACGTGTCGTGCAACCCGGCCACGCTGGCGCGCGACCTCAAGGACTTCGGCTCGCTCGGCTGGCGGCCGGCCGAGGTCACGCCCTACGACATGTTCCCTCACACCCCGCACATCGAGTGCGTCGCGCGGCTAGCGCGTGCCGTCCCCATGGTGGGGGCCAACTCCTGACAACCTCTTGCGAGACGCGCCCCCCGGGCGTGGTAGGATTTTCGGTCATGCGCCCCTACCTGTTGCTGCTCGCCTGCCTCGCGCTGACATGGCCATCTGCGGCCCGTGCCGACAGCGCACCGCCCGATTCCGGCCGCTTCATCGTGTTCCAGGGCGACATGCCCGTGGCCAACGAGCGGTTCACGTTCCAGTTCCTTGGCGACTCGCTCACGCTCACCGCCGTGGCCCGGCGGACGATGCAGGACGATCAGGGCCAGCGGCACAACTACGAGAAGGTCATGGTGCTGGTCGCGGACTCGCGCGACTTCGGGCTGCAGCGCTACTTGTCCGTCCAGGAGTTCCGGGGCGTGACGGTGCAGCGCGGGCTCATCCCGGGCGACACCTCCATGACGTTCTACTTCGAGGAGAGCGGGGCGGGGCAGGCGTTCCGGCTGGTGCAGCCGCCGGGCCGGCTCTACGTCATGGACAGCCCGATGTTCTCGTTGTTCGAAGTGGTCACGCGCGGGCTGGCCGGCAAGCAATTCACGTCGCGCCGCGTGCAGTTGCTGGCGCTCACCGACTCCATGGCCACGCCGCTCGCCACGGTCACCACGCTCAAGCCCGACACGCTCAAGCTGGGTGAGAAGCGCGTACCCGTGCGTCACTACCGCTTCGAGGACACGAGCGCGGCGTTCGACCTCTACGCCGACTCGCGTGGCCGGCTGATCCGCCTCGTACACGGCCCGAGCGGGCTGCACGTCGAACGCGAGCCGGAGCCGGTCGCGGTCACGCCGAGTCGCAAGAAGAAGTAGCTCGCCTAACGCTTCGTCACCGCGCGCTTCTCGAGCCAGCGCACCAGCAGCCGCACACCGAACGCGTTGGGGCCCTTCGAACTCTCCGGCCGTTCGACGTAGGTCCACGCCGTGCTCGCGATGTCGAGGTGCGCCCACGGCAGCCCCTTGGCGAAGTGCGACAAGAACGCGGCCGCGGTGCACGAGCCGCCCTCGCGGCGTTCGTTCGAGTTGACCAGGTCCGCCGTTTCGCCGCGCATCTCGGCCAGGTACTCGGGGCCCACGGGCATCGGCCACAGACGCTCGCCCGTCTCCTCGCCGGCGGCGCGCAACTCGGCGGCCAGTGTCTCGTCGGTGGCGAACAGGCCCGCCGCGTGGCGTCCGAGCGCGATCGAGATCGCCCCGGTGAGCGTGGCGAGGTCCACCACGGCCACGGGCGAGAACCGACGCGCGTAGACCAGCGCGTCCGCCAGCAGCAGGCGGCCTTCGGCGTCGGTGTTGGTCATCTCGATGGTGGTGCCATCCATGGCGCGCATGACATCGCCGGGCTTGATGGCCTTGCTGCCGATGACGTTCTCGGCGCTGGGAATGAGCCCCACCAACCGAAACGGCAGGCTCAGTGTTTCGAGCGATGCGAACAATCCCAGCACCGCCGCTGCCCCGCTCATGTCGTACTTCATCTTGCTCATGCCCTCGCGAGGCTTGAGCGACACGCCACCGGTGTCGAACGTCACGCCCTTGCCGATCACCACCACGGTGGGAGCTTTGCCCGCGCGCTTGCCCTGGTGCACCAGTTCGATGAAGCAGGGCGGGTTCGGGCTGCCGCGCCCCACGGCCAGCACGCAGCCCATGCCCAGCCGCTCGAGTGCCGCGACGTCGTGCACGGTGGCCTTTGCCCTCACGCGTTTCGCGATCTCGCGCGCTCGTGCGGCCAATCCCGAGGGCGGCAGGTCCTGCCCGGGCGTGCTGGCGAGGTCGCGGGCCAGGCTCACCGCTTCGCCGCGCGTCACGCCGCTCGCGAGTGCTGCGCGCCGGGCTGCAGTCACACTCGCCACCAGCACCTCGACGTGTGTGAGTGGCGACTTGGACGTGGTGAGGTATGCCGTGTGCCGGTGGTGACCCAGCACCAGGCCCTCGCCGGTCGCGCGCATCGCCTCGTCGGACGCCGCGGGCAGCGCCAGCGCCAACGTGGCAGCACCGGCATCGCGCGCGCGGCGCGACGCGGTGGCGGCGGCCGCGAATGCGGCGCGCTCCGTGAGTTCGCCCGCGGGGCCCAGCCCCACGACCAGCACGCGCGTCGCCTTCACGCCGTTGGGGTAGAGCAGCGCGGTCTCGCCTGCTCGTCCCGTGAAGTCACCCGAGGCGAGTAATGCCTTGAGCGCGCCCTTGGAGGCCGCGTCCAGCTCGGAGCCGGGCGTGCCGCGGCGCGATGCTCCTTCGTGCACGCCCACGGCGAGTAGGCCGGCGGGTCGGGCAGCAAGGTCGGCGGAGCGAAGCGTGATGTCCATGGCAGGGAGCCTCCGGGGCGGTTCGGGGCGGAACGAGTGAGTGACGTGGGCACGATATACGCGAGCGACGGTCCCGTGAATCGAGCGGTTCGTGGTCACAGAGCTCCCGCGAGCCGAAGTGAGCGGGCTGGCATTTGCATGTGGTCCGGCGGCGGCGACGTGCCGATGACACCTGCGGCCCCACCTCGGCACGCGACTTTTGTGGTTCACACGCTCGTGTCATCGGGGCCGCTCCATGGTTGCGCCCCGCCTTCCGGGCGGGCATCCTGTAGGGGTCAGCCGCGGGTGCCTCGGCAGAGGACGCCGGCCGCCCCGCGTGAACCTGGATCGTGGCCGCTACCTCGATCACCCCCCCAGCTCCGGCAAGGAAGCCGGTCCCGCATGGAGGACACCTCATGATGATGCGCCGTTCTCTTCTCGCCCTGCTCGCAGCCTTCGCGCTCGCCGGCTGCGGCATGAAGTCCGACCAGACCTCAGCCACCATCGCCAGCAGCGATAGCCTGCTCGCGGCGAGCCCGATCGAGCCGACGCTGGGCGAGCTGCAGCCGCAGACTGATTTCACGCCGCAGACGCCGCCGACCGAGACCCCGGTTCCAGCACCTGCGGCCACCACGCCCAAGCCCGCGGCTGCCAAGCCCAAGCCGCAGGCGCCGGCAGTTCCGACCGCGACCATCGCCGCGGGCACGGGACTCAAGATCACGATGAACACCGCCCTCAGCTCCGAGACGGCCACGCTGGGCCAGGAGTGGTCGGGTGCGATCGCCCAAGCCGTCACCGTGGGCAACCTGGCGCCGTTCCCGGCGGGCAGCGTGGTGCACGGTGTGGTGGATGGCGTGAAGCCGGCCGAGAAGGGCGATCGCGCCGTGCTCGTGCTGCGCGTCACGTCCATCGAAGCCAACGGCAAGACGCACAATGTGAGCGCATCGGCCGACAGCATGATCGCCGGCTCGACGCGCACGCGAAACGTGAGCTCTGTGGCCGGCGGTGCTGCGGCAGGCGCGCTCATCGGGCGTGCCGTGGGCGGCTCGGGCAAGGGCGCATTGATCGGCGGCCTGATCGGCGGCGCGGCCGCGACTGGCGCAGTGGCCGGCTCGAAGGGCTTTCAGGTCACTGTGAAGGAAGGCGCCGAGTTGGTGTTCAAGGTGGACCACGACACCAAGCTCAAGCTGTAGCGCAGACGGCTGACGACATCTCCAGCGGCGCGGTCCTTCGGGGCCGCGCCGCTTGGCTTTTGTTGTGCGACGAGAATTGTGGGTGGGCCGCTTGGGTACGCTGGTCGCCCCCGCGGTGAACCGGGCGGTACAGGCGGCGCACGGCTCGAGCCAGCGCTCGTTGCGGCGCAAGCAGTTGCGCCGGCTACTCTGGTGGCATGCACGGTGCTCTACTAGTCGAGTGAATCCTGCCCTGCCCTGGGCCCACACGCCGCCGGCCGCACTGGCCGGCACGCTCGACGGAGGTCGTGTATGAAGCCGAGTCCCTGGTTCCGTGTCGCCCTGCTCGCGATGACCGCGGCTGTGCTTGCGAGTTGCGGCAAGACGAGTTCACTGCAGTCCCCGCTCGCCGGCGGTGGTACCTCCGGAGCGAGCGACGAGGCGCAGATCGCCCAGGCCCTTCAAGAAAGCCCCGAGTTCGTGCAGGAGGACATCACGGGCAGCAGCGAGCCGCTCGTGGACGACGCCTCCGGCAGCTTCGCCGCGATCCGGCCGCTGCGGTTCTGGCGCGAGATCCTCGACGTGCAGACGAACCTGCGTACCGAGTTCCTGAACCCGGGGCCGGACGGACGGCCGATGCTCGCGATCGTGACCGTCCACCGAGCACTCACGGGTACGTTCAACATCGCGGCGGGTGTCATTGAAGGTGAAGACACCACGCGCACGCTGATCCGCAAGCGCCTCGCTGACTCGTGGACGCGACGCATTGCGCTCACGCGCGTGCGCGTGCCGGACGACACCGCGCTCACGCGCTGGCGGCTCGCCGGCACGTCAGGCGTGGCGGTGCGCACCCGCGACGGGGTGACGCGCCTCGTGAGCCTGCGCATCGAGTCGCCCGGTCTCGATACCACGATCACCGATCCGCTCGAGCTGCACCGCCTGCGCCACGTCCTGCGCCTGGCCCCCGACGCCGAAGTGCGGCTCACCGCCACGACGCTCGCAGCCAATGACGTGGTGCTGTTCCACGGCGCAGACCTGCGCCGCCGGTTCCTCAACAACGGCGACGGCACGCATTCGTTCCGGTTCCCGAGTGGCCACTTCCCCGGCTTGCGCCACTTTGGTGTGGATGCGCTCTCGAACGGCACGCTGTTCGATGACGTGGCCCCGTACGACGCCAACGCGTGGGCCTTCGCCTACGTCGTGGCCCCGCACCGGATGCCGGCCGGCAACTGACGTATCGCCGGGTGTGACACGGGCGGCTCGTCCCTCGGGACGAGCCGCCCGTTCGATTGTAGCGGGGTCGCCCATGAGGCGATCACTCGGGCGAACGGCTCACCGCGCGAACTCCGCCTCGGGGCACGCGTCACTCGCGAGTCGGCTCAGTGCACGAGCGCCTTTGCCGCCTTGTCGCCCCACAACTGTGCGAGCCGGCGATCGCGCCCGCAGCCTTCGCGGTACGAGCGGTAGCGCGCGGGGTCCTTCTTCCAGAAGTCCTGGTGGTACTCCTCGGCCGGCCAGAACTTCGCCGCGGGCAGGATCTCGGTGACGATCGGCTGCTTGAGCACGCCCGACGATTGGATCGCGCGGCGGCTGTCCTCGGCGAGCTTCTTCTGCGTGGCATCTTGCGCGAACACCGCCGAGCGGTACTGGCGGCCGCGGTCGCAGAACTGCCCGTCGGCCTGCGTCGGGTCGATGCCATGCCAGAACAAGTCGAGCAGCCTGGCGTACGACGTCACCGCGGGATCGAACGCGATCTGGATCGCCTCGTAATGCCCGGTCGCACCGGCACTCACCTGCTCGTACTTCGGACGCTCCTCGGGGCCGCCGGCGTAACCCGAGATCACCGACTTCACGCCGGGCAGGGTTTCGAACTGGGTCTCGCCGCACCAGAAGCAACCCATCGCGAACGTGGCCAGCTCGGTGCGAGCGTTCTTCGCGGATGTGGCGGCGGTGGCAGGCTTGGCGGCGGGTGCGGCCGCGGGCTTGGCCGCGGGCGCCCCCCCCGACGCGGCAACAGCGGCGACTGCGAGCGTGAGCAGCGCGGTGGTGAGTGCGGCTCGCGGGAGCAGGGACGTGCGGGTCATCGTGGCCTCCGGGTGCGTGCAACGGCAGGGGTCACGCGAAGAACGCGCGGCGGGCGCACGCGTGACATCCGGCGGGTCACGCCGGTGTCAGTTCTCGCTCTCGGACTCGCGGTCGGCTTTGGACTTGCGGATGAAGATCTCGGCCCATTCCTCGAGTTCCTTCTTGGACAGCGACACGGGCTTGTCGGCCGACTCCTCGCCGCCCGGCTTGCCGCCATCGCCCTCGTCGCGACCGATGTCGCCGAGTGCTGAGGCGAGGAAGATGTCGGCGAGTGAGACCTCGGCGCCGTTCGCGCGCGCGTGGCGGGCCACCTCGATGTCCGAGGTCACCACGCTCACGTCCTCGTGGCCCCCCGAGTACTTCTCGACCCAGCGTCGGATGACGTCGTCGGCCTTTTCGGGCGGACGCGAGAAGATCACCTGCACACGGCCCGCGGGCACGTCGGGGCCGCCCTCCTGCGTACCGTCGAACACGACCACGAACCGGGCGTTGTTCGCCCCCATCATCCACGCCAGCAGATTGATGAGCAGCTCGCGCGATTCACGCAGCGTGCGGCCCTCACCGGGGCGAAGCCGCGGCGAACGCAGGATGACATTGTAGCCGTCCACCAGGATGAGCTTGGGTTCCATATTCATGCACACATGGTCCGCGCCCGCGAGCCCCGCGTCAATTGTGGGGAACGACGGGGCCGGGCCATCGCAGCCCGGAACGCGCCGCGGGCAGGAGCACGTCGCATGCTGGAAACGCCACCGACCGAAATCACCACGCGCCGGTGCTGCTGTTGGCAACAAACGCGAACGGCGGGCATCGCGCCTAACGCGCGACGCCCGCCGTTCGTCACCGTAGCGAGCTAGATTCCGCCGCGGGCCGTGTGCAGGATGCGGCCGCCGGAGCCGACCGACCAGCCGCGCAGCGGATCGATGAACCACACGTCGCGCAGGAACTGCGACGTGTTCGCGATCTGGGGATCCCACGTCGCGCCGCCATCGAGCGTCTTGAGGACCAGGCCGGTGCCGTTGTTGCCCACGGCGTAGCCCACGAGGTCGGTCACCATCTGCAGGCCCTGGATGTCGTTGCTCGCACCGAACGTCCCCAGCGACCACTGCAGCGAGTCCGGCGTGGCGAGCGTGACCGGATTCGCGCCTTGGGAGCCTCCGGCCCACGCGCTCGTGAGCGACCGGCGCCACACGGCGCGCAGCGATAGCGCCGTGATGCTCGGCTGCACGATGTACCAGCTTCGGCCCGCGTCGTGCGTGCCCAAGATCACACCGCCGTCGCCCACCGCCCAGCCGTTCAATGAATCGCTGAACGACACGCTGCGCAACAGCTGCGCTGTCGGGTTGGAGCGCGTCCACGTGTTGCCACCGTCGGCCGTGCGCACAATGGTGCCGTTCGCGCCCACGGCCCAGCCGCGCGACGCGTCGGCAAAACACACGCCGTACAGGTTTTCGCTCGCGGGCACGCTGAGCAGCCGCGTCCACGTCGAGCCGCCGTTATTCGAGCGCATGATCGTGCCGCCGTGGCCGACCGCAAAGCCGGTGTTCGTCGTCGTGAACCACACGTCGTTCAGGTTGAATGCGGTGTTGCTCGGCTGCGCCGCCCAGCTCGCGCCGGCATTCGAAGTGCGCACGATGGTGCCGGCGTCTCCCACGGCGACGCCGTTGAAACCATTAGCCTGGAAGTAGACGCCGTTCAGGTTGTTCGTGGTCCCGCTCGGCTGCACGTACCAGCCCGGCTGCACATAGACGGCGACGAGTGCGGTGTCGGCCTGTCCGCCTGACGACGCGAGCAGTGCGGCCACACCCTCACCCACGCCGGTCACGCGGCCCGTGGAGTTCACGGTGAACACGTTCGTGTTGCTGCTCGTCCACGCCACCACAGGATTGGCGACCACGACGCTGTCGGTGTCCCGCGCTTCGGCGACGAACACCCGCTGCTGGCCGGCGAGGACGGTGTCCACCCCGGGCGTGATCACGAGCGACGAGAGCGGCACGGCCGGAACGGGCGTCACACTGCTCGGCGCGCCGCATCCGGCGGCCATGCCGTGAGCGGCGATGATCAGCGCGGCCAGTGCGGCGACTGAAAGCGGGCGACGGCGCATGTCCTGGATCCTCAGTGGATTCGGCGGACGCCCCTCGGGGGCGCGGGAGCGGCCGCGGGGGCCGTGCGGGTTCCCCGGGGTTATCGGCCGCGGCGGGCCGCGGCATCACCATGGTATCGGAGTCGGGCCGAGCGGGCTGCGGGGTCGCTCCGGGTGCCCTGGCGCAGCGCCGCCTCGCCCGGCATGACCCTCGCCGGGCCTTGTCCCCCTACGGAGCGCCGCGTAGTGTCGCCCCTCGACCCTCCCGCCCGGGCCGCCTACCGGGCACCCCACCGCCGGCCATCCCGCCCGGCGGGCTCCCCGCCTTGGAGTTGCCATGTTGCAGGTCCGCGACGTGATCAAGACCTATGACGGCCGCGCCGTGGTGAACCGCGTCAGCTTCGATGTGGCCGCAGGCGAGATCTTCGCGCTGCTCGGGCCCAACGGTGCCGGCAAGACCACGTTGATCCGCATGATCACCGACATCGTGCGCCCGGACGCTGGCACCATCACGTTCGGCGGCCACGCCGTGAGCGGCGACAGCCGGCCGAGCACGGCGTACCTGCCCGAGGAGCGCGGCCTCTACAAGAAGGTCAAGGTGCTGGACGCGCTCGCCTACTTCGGCGAGCTCAAGGGCATGAGCCGCTCAGACGCCCGCCGCGAGTCGGTCACGCTGTTGGAGGAGTTCGGGCTCGCCGCGTGGTCGAACAAGCAGGTCGCCGCACTGTCCAAGGGCATGCAGCAGAAGCTGCAGCTGTGCACCGCGCTGATCGGCAAGCCGCAACTGCTGATCCTCGACGAGCCGTTCTCGGGGCTCGACCCCATCAACGTGCAGGTGCTCGAGTCCGTGCTGCGCGCGCGACGCGCCGAGGGCACCACGGTGCTGCTGTCCACGCACCAGATGAACAAAGTCGAGCAGCAGTGTGACCGCGCGCTCATGATCAACCGCGGCCACATGGTGCTGTACGGCCGAGTCGGCGAGATCCGCCAGCAGTACGCCGAGAACACGTATGCCCTGCATTCCGAAGGCACACCGCAGCGCGTGCCGGGGGTCAAGACCATCGTCGCCGAGAACGATCACTGGCGCGTCGCACTCGAGAAGAACGCGCATCCGGCCGCGGTGCTCAAGGCGCTGCTCGACCAGGGCCTCGCCGTGCGCGCGTTCACACCGGAAGTCCCGCCGCTTGAGGATATCTTCGTCCAGGTGGTGCAGGCTGGCGCCGGCTTGGATCAGGGACGCAGCGGCCCGCCGACCTTGGACGAGCTGTACGTGACAGGAGGTGCGCGATGAAGTTCGCCATGTCGAAGGTGATGACGATCGCGCGCCGCGAGTACCTCACCACCGTGCGGCGGCCGATGTTCGTGGTGACCCTGCTCGCCACACCGGTGATCTTCCTGTTGGCCGGCG
>CAZADU010000393.1:0-2650 GCA_964483945.1 uncultured bacterium | reverse complement strand
CCGAGATGCACAGCGCCCCCGTCTGACAGCCCCCCGCCCCCGAGGTCGTGGAGGTGACGGATGGAACGCATGAATGGGCGGGAAGGTACGGAGGATGCGGTCCCGGACCTGGTCGGGGACTCGCCGGCCTGGCGGCTGTTGCTGGAGCAACTGCCGCGCGTGGCCGCGAGCGGACTGCCGGTGTTGCTGCTGGGCGAGACGGGCACCGGCAAGGAGCTGGTGTCACGCGCGATCCACGCGCTCTCCTCGAGGCGGCGGCAGCCGTTCGTGGCGCAGAACTGCGGGGCCACGCCGGACACGCTCATCGAGAGCGAGTTGTTCGGCCACGCGCGCGGCTCGTTCACCGGCGCGGTGAGCGACCGGCCGGGCCTGTTCGAGGCGGCCGAGGGGGGCACGCTGCTGCTGGACGAGATCGGGGACGCCAGTCCGCTACTGCAGATGAAGTTACTGCGCGTGCTGCAGGAAGGCGAGGCCAAGCGCATTGGCGAGGCGAAGTCCCGTCGTGTGGATGTGCGCATCTTGGCCGCAACCCACCAGCCTCTCGAAAGTTCCGTCGGCCGCGGCGGGTTCCGCACCGACTTGTTCTTCCGGCTCGCTGCGGTGCGCCTGCGATTGCCTTCGTTGCGCGAGCGCGGGCGCGATGTGGTGGTGCTGGCTCGCCACTTCCTGTCCCGTGCGGCGGCACGCGTTGGCGCGCCGCCGCCTGAGTTGGCACCGGAACTCGTGGACAGGTTGATGCGTTATCGCTGGCCCGGAAACGTGCGCGAGCTGGCCAATGGCTGCGCGTTTGCGGTGAGCGTGGCGGGCGCGCGCGCGCGTGTGGGTGCCGAGCACTGGCCGGATGCCCCGTTCGCCGAGGCTGTGGCGGAGGGCACCGACCTGCACGCCGAGACGCGCGCGCTGGAGGAGCGCCGGTTGCGCGAGACGCTTCGGCGAACGCACGGCAACAAGACGCAGGCGGCCCGGGCGCTCGGGTTGTCGCGGCAGGGACTGCTCAAGAAGTTGCGCCGCTACGGGCTCGGCCCCGAGACGCTTGACGATGCGTGGGGTGCTGACTAGCTTGGCCGCGAAGCGGTATGGCCCGATGTGACCTCGGCGCTCGGATGCTCCGGCGGATTCTCGGGATGTTCGGGCCCCGGGGCCGCAAAGCTCCAAAGAGGACTGCGAGGCTCCCCGTCGGCGGCAGCGCTCCAACCAGGAGGGAGCAGTGGCGAAGAAGACGCTCAAGATCGCGTTGGTCGGCGTGGGTGCGGCCGCTCAGATCAACCACCTGCCCATCCTCAAGAAGCTCGAGGGCGTGGAGGTGGTCGCGCTGTGCGACCGCGACCCCGAGAAGGCCTCGCGAGTGGCGCAGAAGTTCGGCGTGCCGGCCTCGTACTCACGCTTCGAGGAGTTGCTGGCGGACGACAGCATCGAGGCGGTGGACGTCACCACGCCCAACTACCTGCACGCCCCCATGGCGGTGGCGGCACTCGAGGCCGGCAAGCACGTGCTGTGCGAGCGTCCGCTCGCGCGCAGCGGCACGGAGGCCGCCGCGATGGCGAGAGCGGCCAAGAAGGCCGACCGGCTGCTCATGTGCGCGCTCCAGCACCGCTTCCACCCGCACGCGCAATTGCTGCGCAAGTTCGTCGAGAAGGGCGATCTGGGTGAGATCTTCCTTGCCAAGGGCGGCTGGCTGCGCCAGAAGACCGAGTGGGACTCCGACGAGTGGCGAGCCCAGAAGCGCGAGTCGGGCGGCGGTGTCGTGCTGGACCTGGGCTTCCAGATGCTGGACCAGGCGTTGTGGGTGCTGGGCGGGCCCAAGGTGGAGTCGGTCACGGCGAGCGTGCATCGTTCGCGCAAGGGCGCGGTCGAGGATTCGGCGACCGCGTTCCTGCGCCTCGCGAGCGGTGCGACGCTGACGCTGGAACTCACCTGGGGGCTGCTCATGGAGAAGGACTTCGCCTACCTGAACCTGTTCGGCTCGGGGGGTGCTGCGCTACTGAACCCGTTCCGCGTGCACAAGGGCATGCACGGTGCGCTCGTCAACGTGACGCCGGCGGTGGAAGCCTCTCGCGACCAGTATCGGCAATCCATCGAGGCCCAGATCCAGCACTTCGCCGATGCGTTGCGAGGTGCGAAGCACCCCAGCGGTCTCGCGGCAGAGATCGTCCCCGTGATGGAACTCATGGACGCCATCTACCGCAGCGCCGAACAAGGCAGGGAAGTGAAGGTCGGCTAGTGTCCCATCCTCGGACACTAGTGACATCACCGGACTCGCGCCCCCTCGTGCTCGCCGCCGCGTCGGGTCTCGTGCTCGGCGCGGCGTTCCTTCCCGGGGTGCCGGGGCAACTCGCGTGGCTGGCGTTCGTGCCGTTGCTGTGGGCGCTCGACGAGCGCGTCGCATCGGGCGGGCCGCGCGCGTGGTTCACGCTTGGCTTCGTCGCAGGCGCGGCGTTCTTCCTGGTGGGCAATCATTGGATCGCGCTGCTGAACGACGTCGCACTCACCATCGGCTGGCTCAAGTACCTGGGTTGGCTGCTGGGTGCGCTCTACCTGGCGTTGTTCTGGGGGGGCGCGGTACTGCTCGCGGGCGTGCTGTCTCGCCGCTCGGGGCTGCCCGCGCGCTGGACGTTCGCGCCGGCGATGCTGCTGGCCGAGGAGCTGCGCG
>CAZADU010000392.1:0-7704 GCA_964483945.1 uncultured bacterium | reverse complement strand
CGGAAGTGGGTGTCGTTCTGGGAGGGACCGCTGACGGTGTTGCAGGACGGGACATCGCCGCCCGCGTTCCAGCACCTCTATTACATCAGCGGCAATGCCGACAGCGCGCATCTTCACTACACCATCCACTCCGCGGCGGCGGATTCCACGCGGTTCACGACGGATGGCACCGGCAAGGTCCTGACGGAACCGGGGCGCTGGTTCGGTCTGGACTCCGACCGCATCGGCGCGGATATCGGCAACCCGCAGGGACTCGACCTCTACGCCGCGGATGGCCGGTTCATCCGCAACTTCGGCACGGATCACCCGGGACTTCGCAACGGCCTGATTCGCGGCCTCGCCTGCGACCGGGGGAACCAGATGTGGGTGGGCTACAAGGGCACGAGTTCCGCTGGGCTCTCCACATTCGTCGTACCGGGCGACCTGAACGCCGACATCGCGCTCAGTGACGTACCCAACACGAGTCTCATGGACGTGTTCGGGATCGTGGCAAAGGGCGACTCGGTGTGGGTGCTGGCGTCGGATGGCTTGAAGCGCTTCCGGCAGAGCAATCGGGCACTCGCATCGTCGCTCTCGATCGCCGGACCGCCGGCGCTCGCGAGCATGCACCCGCTCGCCGTCACCCCGGACGGCTCGGTGTTCGTGGGCACGACGGGCGGATTGCGCGTGCACCGCCAAGGGGTGGCCCCGGTGGACTACACGCCCGACAACTCGCCGCTCGCGAACCTCGAGGTGCGCGCGATCTTCGCCGAGCCCACCGGCGCGGTGTGGATCGCCACTGCCGGCGGCATCAACCGCTTCGACCCTGACTACGTCCCGCCGCCCGAGCCCGTGCTGCCCTCGCTGCACGTGAAGCTCTACCCGAACCCGACGTGGCTCACCGGTGCCGGCATGGTGCTTCGCATCACGGGACAGGCGCAGGCCTATCAGGGTGAGGTGATGGACCTGACGGGCCGCCTCGTGCACCGGTTCAGCGTCGCCGGGAACGGCTCCTCGATCTGGGACGGCCGCGACCTGCAGCAACGCCAGGTCCGCGCCGGCGTTTATTTCGTGCGCGTGCGCGGGGGCGGCGCCGAGACCACCTCGCGCGTCGTCGTCCTGCGCTGACCGGCCCCGCATGCCGCACTCGCCGGCCGGACGGGAGCCGGCGCGCATGACGATCGTGCCGCGGGGCCAGGAAGACACCGCCGTGCTCGACCAGGTGCCGCCTGGCTGGGACGCGCTGCTGGCCGCGGATCCCGCGGCCTCGCCTGCGCATAGGCCCGCCGTATGGGACGCGATCGCGGCGGCGAGTCCCGCGTTCGAGTGGCGGCTGCTCGTCTCGCACGCCGATGGAGCTCTCGTCGCCGGCGCACCGGTGATGATCGAGCGGCGCGGTCCGTTTCGCTGGCTGCACGCGTTGCCGTGGCTGCTGCCCGGTGCGCCGGTGGCCGCACCGGGCATGCATGCGCGCGCCGACGAGCGGCTTGCGACGGCGTTCGCCGCACTCGCACGCGAATACGGCGCGGTGGGCGGCTCGTGGTCGTTCTACCGGCCCGGTGCGCCGGCACCGGCCGAGTCCGCGCTGGAACTCGTCCCGGGGGAGACGCGACGGTTCGAGGCCGCGTTGCTGTCGCTCGGCGGCGGGCTCGGTGAGGTGCGCGCCGGCATGGGCCGCAAACAACGCCAGGCGCTCGACCAGGCACTCGAACGGCCCTATGTGTTCGCGGAGGATGCGGGCGCGCTTGACGCGGCCTACGCGCTGCACCTGGCACAGAGCGCGCAATGGCCCGGCCACCGCCCGCTGCCGCTCGAACTGTCGCGGCGGCTGCTGCAGGCAGGCCCGGCAGAGGCTCCGGTGGCGCGGCTGTTCACGCTGCGCTCACGCGATGGCGTGGTGTCAGCGACACTCGCCTTGGACGGGCCGCACGAGACGTTCGTGTGGTGGAGCGGCACGCACCCCTCGGCGAGGCGTCACGGCGCGTTCGCACGGTTGCTGTGGAGTGTGGCGGATTGGGCGGTGGCTCGCGGCCGGCGGCGGTTGAACCTTGGCGCGAGTACGGGCCTGCCGCACGTGGCGGCATTCAAGTCGTCGTTCGGGGCGGTGGGAGAGAGCTACCCCGTGCGCTGGCTCTCGTCGCGTCACGCGAGCGCGGCCGGGCGGCTGCTCTCACGCGCGCAGGAGTGGCGCCGTCGCGGTCGGCCGCGAGGGGAGCGCGCGTGAGGATCGCCACGCTCGCCAACGCCTCGGTGGTGCACACGCAGCGCTGGGTCGAGCACTTCCGTTCCCGTGGACACGACGTGCGGGTCTATTCGCTCGAGGCCGGACCGGGCTCGCTGCACACCGTCCAGCTGCCGTCCTCATCGCTGCCCGGGGTGCTGCGCTACCCGCTCGCGGTGCCGGCGCTGCGGCGCGAACTGGCTGCGTTCGCGCCCGACCTCGTGGACGCGCACTACGTGCCCAACTACGGCGTCATGGCCGCGCTCGCCGGACGGCGGCCGTACTCGATCGCGGCGTGGGGGAGCGACCTGCTGCTCGCCGCGGGCCGCGACCCGCTCCAGCGAGCCCGGGCGCGTTTCGCCATGTCGCGAGCCTCGCTCGTGCTGTGCGACGCGCAGAACCTGGCGGCCGCCGCTCGCCGTGCGGGCGCACCCGCGGGCATCGTGCGCGCGATCCCCTGGGGTGTGGATCGCGCGCGCTTCCGGCCGGCGGTCGCGCGCGAACCGGGGCTGATCGCGAGCGTGCGCATGCACGAAGCGGTTTACGACCTGCACACCGTGGTCCGTGGCCTGGCTCCCGTGCTGGCCGACGTGGCCTCGGCGCACGTGGTGTTCGCGGGCGACGGCTCGTTGCGAACGGAGCTCGAGCGCCTCGCCGCCGGCACGCTGCCCGCTGGGCGCTACCGCTTCACGGGCCGCATCCCGGCCGACGAGATGGCGGCACTGCTGGCGCGCGCCGAAGTCTGCGTGTCGGCGTCACTCTCGGACTCCACATCACAGTCGCTGCTCGAGGCGATGGCGGCCGGCGCGGTCCCCGTGGTGAGTGACATCGAGGGCAATCGCGAATGGGTGGGCCCCGGCGACGGCGCGCAACTGTTCGCTCCCGGTGACGCGGCGGCCCTCGGCGCTGGTGTGCTCCGCGCACTCACCGACACCGAGGGGGCCGCCCGCACGCGAGCGCGCAACGCGGACGTGATTTCACGGCGAGGCGACTGGAACGTGAACCTGGCGCGCATCGAGCACTGTTTCGAATGCCTGGTCGCAGGCCGTCCGCTGCCGCAAGGTGAGACGGCATGAGGCGCGTGCTCATCGTGGCCGCGTTCTACCCGCCGCTCGCGGGCGGCGGCGTGCACCGCGTGCTGTCGTTCACTCGCCACCTGCCGGAGCACGGCTGGGCGTGCACCGTGGTGTGCGCGGGCGAGCACGACTATTGGGTGCGCGACGAGTCGCTGCTCGCGCACATCCCTGCCGACACCGAGGTGCTGCGCGTGGCGGGCGGCAGTGCGATGGCCGCGTGGCTCCGGCTGCGCAAAGCGTCGGCGAGCGGGCGGCGCTCGGGCGGCGCCTTCGCGCCGCTGCGCGTACTGGCCGACTGGTGGCTGCTGCCCGACTCGTACGCGGGCTGGGCGCGGCGAGCGGGTGCGGTGGCCGCGCTGCGGCTGGCCGCCGGCGGCGTGGACGTGGTGATGTCGAGCTCGCCCCCGGACAGCGCGCACCTCGCCGCGCGGGACGCGGCGCGCGAGGCAGGCCGCCCGTGGGTGGCGGACTTCCGCGATCCGTGGATCGGGCTCCACTTTCGCACGCCCCCGACCGCGTGGCACCGCGCACGCCAACTGGCGATGGAAGCGAGCGTGACCGGTGGCGCCGACCTGGTCATCGCCGCCTCGCGAACGCACGCCGACCAACTGGCGGCGCTCTCTTGCGCGCGCCCGCGCCGGCTGTTGCACCTGCCCAACGGGTTCGAGCCCGCCCCTGCGGCGACCGAAGCGGCCGCCGGCAGCGCGCAGTTCAAGCTCGCCTTCACCGGCACGCTGTCACTCATGGAGGACGCGGGCACGCTGCTGGCGGCACTTGCGCGCGTGCTCGAGGCCGACCCCGCGGCACGCGAGCAGCTACGCGTGGACCTGGCCGGTCCGTATGACCGCGACTGGGAGTCGCGCGCCGCGGCGCGGGGGCTGGGCGGTGTGGTGCGGTTCCTCGGGCCGCTCGCGCACGCCGCGGCGCGTGCGCTGCAACTCGGAGCCGACGCGCTGCTGCTGTGGAAACCGCATGGGGCGGGCTACCGCACGATGGTGCCAGGCAAGCTTTACGAGTACCTCGACACGGGACGTCCCATCCTGGCGTTGCTGCCGCTCGGCGATGAGGCGGCCGAGCTTGTGCGACGCTCCGGCGGATGGGTGGGCTCGCCGGGTGGCGCGGAGCCGCTCGCGGCCGAGATCGCAGCACGGCTCGCACGCTGGCGGGTGTCGGGCCGTGAGCGCAGTAACCGCCCCGACTGGCTCGAGTCGCACACGCGCGGCGCGCTTGCCGGCCGGCTGGCGTCGGAGCTCGATGAGCTGGTGCGGGCGCGATGAGGCTCGACGCCGGGCAGGCTTCCGCGATCGCGCCGGCCTTTGATGCCCCGCGGCTCCGGCGCGCATTGCTACTGGCAGCGGTGCTTCTCATGGCGGCGCTCGCGTGGCCGCTGCGCGACTATGTGACCGACGACACGTACATCCATCTGCAGTACGCGCATCATCTCGCGGCGGGCGACGGTTTCGTGTTCAACGTCGGCGAGCGCGTCTACGGGAGCACCAGCCCGCTGTGGGTGATCCTGATCGCCGACCTGATGGCGATGGGGGTGGACGGACTGCTCGCCGCCAAGTGGCTGGGTGGCGCGGCCACGCTCGCGGCACTGCTGTTGTGGGCCGTGCTCCTGCGCCGCACGCTCGTCTCACCGTGGCTGCCCTTGCTCGCCACACTCGGCTGGGCCGCGCATGCGTGGATGCTGCGCTGGTCGCTCTCTGGCATGGAGACACCGCTCGCGGCCGCACTCGTCTTGGGCGGTCTCGTGGCGTTCACTTCCGTCCAGCCGTGGGGTTCTCGCTCGCGGCTCGCGAGCCTGCTGTGGGCCCTGGCGTCGCTCGCACGGCCCGAGTGCGGTCTGCTGCTGGTGCTGTGGGGCGTGCTGCGCGTGCTGGAACGCGGCCTGGTACCGGGCGTACGGTCCGTGTTCTCCGGGCTCTGGCCCGGTCTGCTCGTGCAGGGTGGCTGGCTGGTGTTCGCGTGGCGCTACTTCGGCTCGGCGTTCCCCAACACGCTGGCTGCGAAGGCCGCGGGCGGCGAGGGCTGGGCTTACACCGCGGAGCAGTTGCTGCGTCAGGGCGCGATCGTGGCCGCCACCGACGGCGTGCTGCTGCTGGTGCTCGGGGTGGCCGGCGTTCGCGTACTGCTGCGCGGGCAACGGCCGGTCTTGCGACCACTCGAGCGCTGGCTCCCGGCGCTGTGGCTCGTGGCGGTGCCGGTGCTCTATACCGCGCGCGGCGTGCCGGTGCTGTCGCGCTACCTGGTGCCGCTGCTGCCCGTGCTGGGGTGGTACGCGTGGCGGTTGCTCGACAGCATGCTGCTCACGCCCGCGGTGGGGGAGGGCACGCGGCAGGGTGAGGCGGAGCGGGCGGCGGAGCGGACGGGGGACATGCAGCGGGGCGGGAGATCGGCGCTCGTCGCGGGTGCGGTGGTCGCGGCCCTCGTGCTGGCTCAGAACCTGTGGACGTGGCAGCGCGTCGTGCGACCCCAGGTCGCCAGCTTCAGCGCAGGGCTGCGCACGAGCCTGGTGCCCTGGGGCCGCTGGTTCGCGGAGCACACGCCGGTCGACGCGGTGATCGCCGCACCCGACATCGGCGCGCTCGGCTATCTCTCGCAACGGCGCGTCGTGGACCTCGCCGGGCTGGTCACTCCCGAGATGGTGCCCGTGCTGCGCGAGATGCCGCAGGAGGACGCCATCGCGCGGTTCGAGTTTGCACGCTTCTCGCGTCCGGATTATGTGGTGGACCGCGCGCCGCGCGCGTGGGACCTCACGGCGCGCAGTCCGTGGCGCGGCGCGCTCGTGCCGCTCGGCTACGCATCACTGCCGAACCTGGGCGTGGCACGGCCCGACAGCGCCGTGTACTCGTTCTACCGTATCGAGTGGGCGACTTACGATTCGCTGACTTCGGTGCGCTGAACGCCGCTCTCGCGACTGCACGCCCGTGCAGTGGTTCCCCGCGATCGAGCGTGCGTTTTTTCTTTTGACTCCTTCGGGGACAGGGCCTATCTTGCGCCCCTGTGGGGAGCCGTGGGGAACCGTGGTAGATCTGGGGGAGCAGTGGTTCCCCGTGGGGTATCTGCGAGATGGCGACATTCCTCGGCACCGAGACCTATTCGATCGACGACAAGAATCGCGTCGTGGTCCCGGTTTCGATGCGACGGATCGGGAACAGCAAGAAGCCGCTGAACCAGTTCGTCCTCATGCGCGGACTCGACGGCTGTCTGTGGCTGTACGCGAACGAGGACTGGAAGCGGCTCGAAGATCTTCTCCAGCGGCTGTCGACGGGCCCCCGGGATCACCGGGCGTTCGCGCGGACCGCGCTGGTGGGTGCAAGCAAGGTGGCGGTGGATAAGCAAGGACGCATCACGATCTCACCGTCACTGATGGGCCATGCAGGACTCGGCAAGGATGCCGTACTGCATGGCCAGGTTGGCCGCATCGAGATCTGGTCGCCGGACCGGTTCGAGTCGGGACTGGTCACGGAGGCGGCGGAATACGATGCGCTGGCGGAGAAGGTGCTGGGAGGCGAGTGACACGGATGGTCACGCAGTCCGGAGCGGGCGAGGGAGTCGCGTCGGTGACGCTGCACCTCCAGTTCACGCGCGGGCGCCACGGCGCCGGTGCGAGGCTGGATGTGCTCGAGCGCCCGGCGGGCCGCGTCGGGCTGTTGTCGCTGCGCGGCTGGGTGGACCTGTCGGCGCAACGCGGCATCGAGCGCACGCTCGACGACCTGGCGGTACGCGGCGTGTCGCGCCTGGTCGTGGACTGCTCGCAGCTCCTGCACATCGACTACCGGCTCGTGCCGCGACTCGCGGACGCGCTGTTGCGCTTCGAGTCGCAGGTCGCACCCGTGGGCGTGTGCGGACTGTCACGCTACCTTCGCGACCTGTTCCGCATCGCCGGCTGCGATTCACGCCTGGCGTGCTGGCCCACGGTGGCGGACCTGCTGGAGGCCCCGGTGGGGGCCCCGGGCCGCGAGCGTGAGCGCGCTTCATGATCCGGTCCTCGTTCGCGAGACGCTCGCGTTCCTCGCACCCCGGCCGGGGCTGTACCTCGATGCCACGCTGGGCGACGGCGGCCACGCCGAGGCCCTCCTCTCGGCAGAGCCCGGCGTTCGGCTGCTCGCCAGCGACCGCGACCCGGCTGCACACGCCTTCGCACGCGGGCGCCTCGCGCGGTTCGGAGCGCGAGTGACGTTCGCGCACGGCACGTTCCGCGACCTTCCCGCCGCGCACGCGGCGCTGGGGGAGCGGCTGGCCGGCGCGCTGTTCGACTTCGGGCTGTCTTCACGCCAGATCGAGGACCCCGCGCGGGGCATGAGCTACCGCGCCACAGGTCCGCTCGACCTGCGTATGGACACGAGTCGCGGCGACACGCTCGCCGAAAAGCTCGAGAACGTCACCGAAGAGGAGTTGGCGGACGTGCTGCGCACGCACGGC
>CAZADU010000391.1:0-4106 GCA_964483945.1 uncultured bacterium | reverse complement strand
GCATTCACCGAACGAATGAGCGGGCCTAGGACCGGTATGCGGAACAGCTCCTCCTTGGCGAGGAAGTGCAGTTCGCGGACAGCGGCGGTACCGACGAGCGGCGGGTCCCAAAGAGAGATGTGGTTCGAGGCCACGATCAGCCCGCCCTGGGGCGGGATGTTGTCGCGTCCCCGAACCTCCCAACCGCTCAGGGCACCCACAAGACCCCCGAGCAGGAAGCGGGACGCACTATAGTGCAGGCTCATGGGTTCTCCAAGCCCGCCACATGCGGGCCGGCGGGCGGACAGGACGGGTGGGCGCGGACCACCCGAAGGGCGGCCTCGAGCTGCCCGGCGAGGTCCAGCCCGGAGGTGTCGAGCACCACGGCGTCCGGGGCGGGCTTCAATGGGCTATCGGCACGTGAGCGATCGCGCTCGTCCCTCGATTGCATGTCGTCGCGCACGTCCTCCACGTGGGCCGGCAGGCCCTGGGCGACCAGCTCCGCGTGCCGCCGGGCGGCGCGCGTGTCCAAGTCTGCGTCCAGGTAGAGCTTCACGTCGGCGTCCGGGAACACCACCGTGCCGAGGTCGCGTCCCTCGCCCACCAAGGGACCCTTCTGGCGCAGCGAGCGCTGCCACTGCACGAGCAGCCGCCGCACGCCGGGGAACGCCGCGATACGCGAGGCTCCCTCACTCACTTCGGGTGTGCGAATCGTGGCCGTGACGTCCTCCCCGTCGAGCAGCACGTGCGCTCGACTGGGGTCGCCCGAGAACTCGATGCGCGTCTCACGCGCGAGCATGGTGGCGGCAGCATCGTCGCGCGGGACTCCTTGGCGCAGACCCTTGAGCGCGAGCGCTCGGTAATAGGCACCCGTGTCGAGATAGCGCCATCCGAGCTGCTCGGCGATCGCGCGCGCGGTCGTACTCTTGCCCGCCGCGGCGGGCCCGTCGATCGTCACGACAAAGCTCACGCCGCGCTCCCGGCCGTGGTGTCGGCCACGAGCTCCGCACCGAGTGCCACCAGGGTCGCGAAGAATGACGGATCGGACGTTGGCACACTGGTGAGGTCGTCGAACCACACCGGCTCTTCCAGCCGTGTCGCGAGCGCGGCGAAGGCCATGGCGACGCGATGATCGTGATGCGTGACAATGCGGGCCCCACCTCGTGACGTGCCGCCCGTCACCGAGAGCCCGTCGGGACGCTCCTCGCACGCGAACCCGAGGGATCGCAGCCCCGCGGCCACGCTGGCGATGCGGTCGCTCTCCTTGAAGCGCAACTCCCCCGCCCCCGCCAGGCACGACGTACCGTCCGCGGCCGAGGCCACCACGACCCACGCCGGTACTTCATCCACCATGCGTGGCAGCCACTCCGGCGGCACGTCGAAGGCACGCAGTCGCGCCGGGCCGGTCACGGTGATGTCCCCGACGGGTTCGCCCGCGGCCAGCCTTTCGGCAGACACCTCGACCGCGGCACCCATCTCGCGTAGCACGTCGAGGAACGCGGTGCGGGTCGGATTGAGGTTGACGTGACGCGCCGTCACCGAGGCCCCGGGCTCGGCCGCGGCAGCGGCCAGAGCGAAGGCTGCCGCGGACAGATCGCCGGGCACGTCCACGTCGGTGGCGATGAGCGCCGTGCCGCCGGTGACGCGCACCGAACGCCCACCGAACGGGCGCTCTTCGCACTCCAGCGCCACGCCGAATGCGGGCAGCAGCCACTCGGTGTGGTCGCGCGCCGGTCCCGGCAATGTGACGCGCGTGGAACCGCTGGCGGCGAGGCCCGCGAGCAGCGTGCACGTGGCCACCTGCGCGCTGGCCATCGGAAGTTCGTAGTCGATGCCGTGGAGGCTCCCGCCGTGTACGACGATCGGTGGAGTGCAGGCGTCCCCCGTGCCTTCGAGGCGCGCACCCATCCGTCCCAACGGCTCGGCGATGCGATTCATGGGCCGCCGCGAAAGCGAGGCATCCCCCGTGAGCCGGGTCGTGAACGGCCGGCCGGCGACGATGCCGGCAAGCAGTCGCAGCGTGGTGCCGGAGTTCCCGCAGTCGATCGCGACTTCGCACGCACGAAGTTCGCCCGCGGTGCCGGTCACCCGCCAGCCATCGGGCTGACGCTCGACGCGGGCACCCAGCGCCGCGGCGGCGGCGGCGGAGCCGGAGCAGTCCTCGCCCGCGTTCGCGCCGCGGATACGAGTGACGCCGGTGGCGAGCAGCCCGAACAGGAGCGCGCGATGCGTGATGGATTTGTCACCGGGGGGCGTGAACTCGCCGGAGAGCCGGCGAGCTCGCCTCACCCCCCATCGGGGAGCGGCAGCCACGCGGGCGTTCAGCGCGCCGGCCGCCCGGCGCGCTGAGCGGCCTGCTTGGCCGTGGGCCGGGTGGGCTTCGTCGCCGCCCTCTTCGTCGCCTGCTTCGTCGCCTGCTTCGCCGGCTTCCGGGCGCTACTCGCGGGTTTCGACGAGCGCGCGGCGACCGGCTTTCTCGCTGCATCTCTCGGCGCGGGGGCTAGTCGCATCACCTTCTTGCGCTCCGCTGCCGGCGTATTCGCGAGTGCGGCGCGCAGCGCCTGCAGATTGCGCCACGTCACGAACTCCTCGATGCGCGCCCTGATCGAGGCCTCGATCCCCGAGAACATGCACGCCAGGTCGTAAGGGGTGTCCGAGCGGCCGCCGGGGCGCTGGCTGCAGCGCACCACGATCCCATCGCACTTGGCGAGTTCCTGTGGGCCGCCCGCGCTGCCCGGAACCTTCGGCAGGACGATGGTGAGCTGCACCTTCGAGAGCGGCGCCAGGTAGTTCGAGGCGTGGCAATAGACGCCACTCGCCGAGATGTTCTGGCTCTCGGTGACGATACGGGTGGCACCGGCCACGGCTCCCGCGTCCACGCGCATGGACAACCGTGCGTCGGCCCGCTCACTCGTGCGGCGTTCCCGGCCGCGGCGCGAACTCGTCTTCCTCACCGCCATCCCTGCCTCCTGGTTGTGCGGCGTCCCCGCCGCGGCTCTGGTTCGTCGAGCGCCAGCTCGCATTCGCGCGCGGGGACGTCCACGCGCGCGAATGTGACCACAACCCGATCGCCCAGGGTGAAGCGACGTCGCGTCCGGCGTCCGGTCAGTCGCACCCCCGCGGCATCCAGGTCGAAGCGGTCGTCCAGCTGCTCCGCGGTGGCGACGAAGCCGTCCACCGGAGGATCGTCCAGCTCGACGAAGAATCCCCTGGGTACGAGCCCCGAGATACTACCCGAAGCCCGGTCCCCGAGTCTCCCCTCCATCAGACGCAGGCCCTTGACGCGAGTCGCCTCGCGTTCGGCGTCGGTGGCGTCCTGTTCCCGCCCCGTGCACTCCATGGCCAGCACACCGTTCTCGACAGGGTCCCACGCCGCGTCTCGCGCGCGTCGCACCCACTCGCGCACGCGGCGGTGGTTGTGCAGGTCAGGGTAACGTCGGATCGGCGACGTGAAGTGCAGGTACTCGCGCGTCGCCAACCCGAAGTGCCCGAGGTCCTTCTCGAGGTAGCGCGCACGCATGAGCGAGCGCAGCGCCAGCCGGTGCACGATGCGTTTACTGGGCGGGTCGAGCGGAACCGCGAGCAAGGCTTGAAGTGCGCGATGCGGCTCGGCCGCTTGACCCAGGCGCGGCAGCCCCAGCACGCGCAGCATCTCGTCGAGGTCGGCGAGCTTTCGCATCGATGGCGGTTCGTGCACACGCCACAGCATTCCCGAACCGCGCACCGAGGCGGCCTCGCCGACGCAACGGTTGGCAAGCAGCATGAACTCCTCGACCAGCTCGTGGCTCTCGAGGTGCGGCCGGCGTACGAGCCGGAGGGTGTGACCGGCCTCGTCCACGACGGCCTTCACCTCGAGCGACTCGATCTGCAGTGCGCCCACGTCCATGCGACGTGTGCGCAATGCGCGCGCGAGACGCATGAGCAGCTCCACGGGATCGGCGAGTCCCGCCGGCAGGTCCTCCGCTCCGTCGAGCGAGCGCTGCACCTGCTCGTAGGTGAGCCGTGCGCGGCTGCGGATGACCGATTCCGCGAACCGGTAGCCATGCAACACGCCGCCCGCGTCGAGCAAACTGAAGGCCGGGCGCCCCGAGGGTGCGCGATATAAGGAGCGCTATCAAAGGCTGTCA
>CAZADU010000390.1:0-5880 GCA_964483945.1 uncultured bacterium | reverse complement strand
CGGCCGGCATGTGCTCGTGGACGTCGGGCTCGGCGACAAGTTCTCCGACAAATTGAAGGACATCTACCGGGTCGAGCACGAGCCGTCGCTGGAGCAATCGCTCGCAGGCTTGGGACTGGCGCCCGACGACGTCACCGACGTCGTGCTCACCCATCTGCACTTCGACCACGCCGGGGGTTCGACGGTCCGCACCGAGCGGGGACTCAAGCCCTCGCTGCCGCGCGCACGCTGGTACGTGCAGCGCCGCAACTGGGAGAACGCCCATGCGCCGAACCCGCGCGAGCGCGCCAGCTACATGCCCGAGAACTACGATGCGCTGGCCGAGGCCGGTGCGCTCACGTTCTGGGACGGCGCGTGCGAGCCGTGGCCCGGCATCGAGATGATCCCGGTGGACGGCCACACCCGCGGCCAGCAGGTGGTGCGCGTCTCGGGCGGCGAAGCGGCGGTGTACTTCACCACCGACGTCATCCCGACCGCCGCACACGTGCGCATCCCGTTCGTCATGGGCTACGACATGGCCGTGATCGGGACGATGGAGGAGAAGCGTGCGATCCTCACCCGCGCCGTGGCCGAGAATGCCTGGGTGATGCTCGAGCACGACCCCGACACCGCCCTCGCGCGCCCGGCCGCCGATGGCGACGACTTCACCTGGGCCGAGCGTGTACCGGCGGCCGACGGAGCCGCGGCCCGGTAGCCAGCCCAAGAATACTCACCCACCCGCCCGGGCCCCGAGCACCGGCGTCTCGCCGCGCGGCGTGAACCGGTAGCGGCCAGGGACCCCCGAACTCCGAACCGAGGACTGAATCGATGTTCCACCAGTTGTTCGCCAGTTGGATGCAGTTCGTCCACGACAACGGTTACGTGGGCGTGTTCCTCATGATGGCGGTCGAGTCCACGGTATTCCCGCTGCCTTCCGAGATCGTCGTACCGCCCGCCGCTTACTGGGCGTCGCAGGGCGTATTCACGTTCTGGGGCGTGGTGCTGGCGTCCACGCTGGGCTCGTGGTTCGGCTCGGCGCTCTCTTACCTGGCGGCGCGCCGGCTGGGACGGCCGCTGATCCTGCGCTACGGCAAGTACTTTTTCATGCCCGAGAAGAAGTGGCTGCTGGCCGAGGAGTGGATCAATCGCTACTCCGTCATGGGCATCTTCTTCGCGCGGCTGCTGCCGGTGGTGCGCCACCTGGTATCGCTGCCGGCCGGGGCGGCGCGCATGCCGTTCCTGCCGTTCACGGTGAGCACGCTGCTCGGCTCGTTCGTGTGGAGTTGGGTGCTGGCCCGCTTCGGCCAGGAAGTCCTGGGCAGCGACCCGCGGCTGCTGACCGACCCGGACGCGCTCGTGCACGTGCTCAAGGACAAGCTGGCGTGGCTGGTGGTGGCGGTGCTGCTGCTGTTCGCGGGCTACGTGGGCATTGACCTCGTCGGCCGCAAATGGAGGAAGACCAGTGCCGGGAGTTGAGTTCGCGGGTGTGGGCAAGACGTACGCCTCGGGCAGCCACGCCGTGAAGGGCGTCTCCCTCACGGTGGGCGAGGGTGAGTTCCTCGTCCTCGTCGGGCCCTCCGGCTGCGGCAAGTCCACGCTGCTGCGCATGGTCGCCGGCCTCGAGGAAGTGAGCGAGGGCGAGATCCGCATCGGTGGCCGGCGCGTGAACGACGTTGCGCCGCGCGACCGCGACGTGGCCATGGTGTTCCAGAACTACGCGCTCTACCCGCACATGAGCGTCGCCGAGAACCTGGAGTTCGGGCTCAAGATGCGCAAGGTCGCCGCCGACGAAAGGCACCGCCGTGTCTCGGCCGCCGCGGGCGTGCTGGGCCTCGAGCGCTACATGGCCAAGCGTCCACGCGATCTCTCGGGTGGGGAGCGCCAGCGCGTCGCCCTCGGGCGTGCGATGGTGCGCGAGCCCAAGGTGTTCCTGTTCGACGAGCCGCTCTCCAACCTGGACGCGCGGCTGCGCGTCGAGATGCGCGCCGAGATCCGACGGCTGCACCACCGCGTGGGTGCCACCATGATCTACGTGACCCACGACCAGGTCGAGGCGATGACCATGGGCGACCGGATCGCCGTGCTGAACAGCGGCGAGCTGCAGCAGTGCGCCGGGCCGCGCGCTCTTTACGCCCGGCCAGCCAACACGTTCGTGGCCAGCTTCATCGGTACCCCGCCCGTGAACCTGCTGGACGGTGTGGTGGCCTCCGGCGGTCGCACTGTGCAGGCGGCGGGTACGTCGCTGCCGGTGGGCGAGGAGCAGCGCGCCGCACTCGACGGACGCGAGGGCGCGAAGGTCACGCTCGGCGTGCGCCCCGAGGACCTCACGGCTTCGGGCGAGGGGATCGCCGCGCGGGTGGACCTGGTCGAGCCGCTCGGTAGCGAGACGCTGGTGCACGCCTCGGGCGAGGTGGGCCGGCTGGTGGCGCGCTTCACGTCGGGAGCGATTCCTTCTGTGGGGGATGCGCTGCGGTTCACGGTGCGCCCCGAGGCCGTGCTGTTGTTCGACCACGCATCGGGTGCCTCGCTGCTCAGGCCTGAGGCGACGGCCGCGCACTGACGTCGTAGCGATCCCCGTCGCGCCATTCGGGCGCTCGTGACAGGGACCGGACCGTCATGCTGGCAGCGTCACTGCCCCCTTGGCACGGCTCACCGCGCGCATGCTTAGCGCGCCGTCACAGTCCCCGCTGCTAGGCTCGGCGCGGCATCGCGTTGCGGGACGGGCGCATTCCGCACGCTCGTGGCACGCGCGATGCGAGTCTTTCGGAGCACGCCGCGGACGCGGCGGGGAGGTGGCCATGAGGATCGTGCTCGGATTCGACGACTCGCCGCACGCCGTCGCGGCACTGAAGTGGATCGTCCGCCATGAGAAATCCAGCGACACGCATGTGACGATCGTCTCGGCCGTGCGCACCCCTGTGACCGCCTACGCCGAGGTCTATGCGCCGGCCGTGCCATATCCCACGGAACTGATCGAAGAGGTCACGCGTCATCACGAGGAACTGTGCATGCGGGCCGAGGACGAGTTGCGCCGAGCCGGGTTCCCAACCACGGTGAAGGTGCTGCCCGGAGACCCGCGTGAAGCTCTCGTGGAGACTGCGCGCCTCGAGAAGGCCGATTTGCTCATCGTGGGATCGCACGGCCGGACCGGCCTGCCGAAGCTGGTGCTGGGGAGCGTGGCGTCGCACGTCGTGGCCCACGCGCCGTGTAACGTGCTGGTGGTGAAGAAGGTGTTGTGAAATGCAAATGGCGCGGGGCTCGCCCCGCGCCGCTTGTTGCGCTCCGCCTGTTCGAGAACCCCCCTACGGCGTGCTCGGAGCGGTCTCTTCTGCCACCACGGCGTCGCCCAGGTCGTGCCGCTCGCGAACGGCGAGCCGCGCCAGCATCGAGTACACGACCGGCACCAGCACCAGTGTGAGCAGCGTGCTGAACAACATGCCGCCCACGACGACGACGCCGAGCGGTTTACGGGACTCTGCACCCGCGCCGAGGCCGAGCGCGATCGGCAGCACGCCGAACACGGTGGACAGCGTGGTCATGAGGATGGGGCGGAGCCGGATCGTGGCCGCGCCCACCACCGCCTCGATGACGTCCATTCCGCGTGCCATGCGCTGGTTCGCGTATTCCACGATCAGGATGGCATTCTTGGTCACCAGGCCGATCAGCATGATGAGCCCGATCTGTGAATAGATGTTGATGCTCATCTTCATCGCCCACAGGCTGGCCAATGCCCCGACGACGGCGAGTGGCACGGACACCAGGATCGTGACCGGGTGCAGGAAGCTCTCGAACTGGCCTGCGAGCACCAGGAAGATGAACGCCAGCGCGATCAGGAACAGGATGTTCAGGCCGCCACTCGACTCGGCGAACTCACGCGACTCGCCGGCGAGGTCGGTGCGGATGCCGGCCGGGAGCGTCTCCTTCGCGATGCGTCGCAGGTCGGTGAGCGCCTGGCCGATGGTCACGCCGGGGGCGAGGTTGGCGGAAAACGTCGCGGAGCGCACGCGGTTGAAGTGATTGAGCTCGCGCGGGCTCACCTTCTCCTCGACCTTCACCACGCTGGCCAGCTGCACCAGCCCGTTCTGGCCACGCACGTGCAACTGCTCGATCACGGCAGGGGAGGCGCGCCCGGCCGAGGGCACCTGGAGGATCACGTCGTACTGGTGATTACCGCGCTTGAACCGGCCGGCCTCGCGGCCGCCGAGCAGCGTCTGGAGCACGGAGCCGATCTCGTTCACCGACACGCCCAGCGACGACGCGCGGTCGCGGTCGATGCGCACCTCGAGCTGCGGCTTGTTGAGCTTCAGATCGGAGTCCATGTTGACGAGGTAGCCCAGCTTCTGGGCTTCGGCCATGAACGGCCCCGAGGCACTCTGCAGAGCTTCGTAGCTCTCGGCGAGCAGCACGAACTGCACCGGCTGGCCGAAGCCGCCGCCCAAGCTGGGCGGGTTGATGGGGATCGCGAGCACGCCGGGAATGCCCATCATGCGCGGGAACACCGACTGAACGATCTGCTGCTGGCTGCGCTTGCGCTCGTCGTAGGGCTTGAGGCGCACGAACATGAACCCGTCCGTCACACGGCCCGGGCCGCCGAACCCGAGCCCGGCCGCTGAGAACACGCCCGCCACCTCGGGCACGTCGCGGTAGACCGCCTCGGCCTGGCGCAGGTAGCGGTCGGTGTACTCCAGCGTCGAGCCCTCGGGCGCAAACAGGATGTTGAACACGAGGCCGCGGTCCTCAGTGGGTACGAGTTCCGAGGGGAGCACCCGGAACAGCACCGCACTGAGTCCGGCCACCGCCAGCATCCCGGCCAGCACCATGCGGCGGTGCTGGAGCGCGCCACGCAGCAGCTTCTCGTAGGAGTCATGCATGCGCGCGTTCCAGCCCTTGCGCGCCGAGCGCTCATCCAGCAATTCGCCGATCTTGCCCTCGTGGGTGCTCGCGCGCAGGACGCGCGAGCACAGCATCGGCGACAGCGTCAGCGCGACGAACCCCGAGATCATCACCGACACAGCAACGGCGATGCCGAACTCGCTGAACAACTGGCCGATACGGCCGGTCAGGAACGCCACCGGGATGAACACGGCCACCAGCGTGAGCGTGGTGGCGACGATGGCGAACCCGACCTCGGCGGCACCCTCCACGGCGGCGCGGAACCGGGGTTTGCCCATCTCGATGTGCCGGTGGATGTTCTCCAGCATGATGATGGCGTCGTCCACCACGAGTCCGATGGCCAGCACGAGCGCCAGCAGAGTGAGGATGTTGAGGCTGTAGCCGAGGAAGTAGGTGGCGGTGAACGTGCCGATCACCGACACCGGGATGGCCACGGCCGGGATCAGCGTGGCGCGCATGCTGCCCAGGAACAGGAACGTCACGAGGAACACAAGGCCGATGGCCACGAACAGGGACACCAGCACTTCATGAATGGCGTCCTCGATGAACGTGCTGGAATCGAACGCGATCACCAGGTTCATGCCCTTGGGAAGTGCCTCACGTAGCGCTGGGAGTGCAGCGCGCACGTTGCGGGCCACGTCCACGGTGCTGGCCTTCTGCTGTTTGACGATGCCCACGCCCACCGACGGCACGCCGTTGTAGCGCAGTTCGGTGCGCTCGTCCTCGGCACCCACCTTCACGTCGGCGACGTCCGACAACCGCACGGGCGCGCCACCCTGCGTGGCCACGATGACGGAGGAGAACTCGTCCGCGGTTTCAAGATCTCCGCGCGTGCGTACGGCGAACTCGCGGCCGCGGCCCTCGATGCGGCCGGAGGGGATCTCGGCGTTCTCCGAGCGCAGCGCACGTTCGACATCGCTCACCGTGACCCCGCGCGCAGCGAGCCGCACCGGGTCGAGCCACACACGCATGGCGTAGCGGCGTTCGCCGCCCACGAACGCGGAGGCC
>CAZADU010000389.1:0-4780 GCA_964483945.1 uncultured bacterium | reverse complement strand
TCGGCTCGCCGATCTCCAAGATCGGCGTCGAGCTCACCGACTCGGCCTACGTGGTGGCGAGCATGCACGTCATGGCGCGAGTGGGCACGCGTGTGCTCGAGGTGCTCGGCGGCAGCGACGACTTCGTGCGCGGTCTGCACTCGGTGGGGGCGCCACTCCCGACGCCATCCACGCCGGACTCCCCCTGGCCCTGCAATGCCACGACCAAGTTCATCACGCACTTTCCTGAGTCGCGCGAGATCTGGTCATACGGCTCGGGCTACGGTGGCAATGCGCTGCTCGGCAAGAAGTGCCACGCGCTGCGCATCGCCTCGGTGCAAGCGCGCGACGAGGGCTGGCTCGCCGAGCACATGTTGATCCTCAAGCTCACCGACCCGAAAGGGACCAGCGCTTACGTCGCCGCGGCGTTCCCGTCGGCTTGCGGCAAGACCAACCTGGCGATGCTCACCCCGACGCTGCCGGGCTGGAAGGTACAGACGATCGGCGACGACATCGCGTGGATGAAGTTCGGCTTGGACGGGCGGCTCTACGCCATCAATCCCGAAGCCGGCTTCTTTGGCGTCGCACCGGGTACGAGCCTCAAGTCCAACCCGAACGCCATGAAGACGATCGAGAAGGACACGGTGTTCACGAACTGCGCGCTCACGCCGGACGGCGACATCTGGTGGGAGGAGATGACCGACACGCCGCCGGCGAACCTGACGGATTGGCTGCGTCGCCCGTGGACGCCGCAGAGCGGCCGCAAAGCCGCGCATGCGAACGCCCGTTTCTGCGTGCGTGCCGGCCAGTGCCCGGTGATCGCACCGGAGTGGGAGGACCCGAAGGGCGTGCCGATCTCGGCGATCCTGTTCGGTGGCCGTCGCGCCAGCACGGTGCCGCTCGTGAACGAGGCGCTGTCCTGGCAGCACGGCACGTTCCTCGGCTCGATCATGAGCAGCGAGACCACGGCCGCGGCCGCGGGTGCGGTGGGCGCACTGCGCCACGATCCGATGGCGATGCTCCCGTTCTGTGGCTATCACATGGGCGACTACTTCGCGCACTGGCTCAAGCTCGGTGCCAAGGCCGACGCGTCCAAGCTGCCGCGCATCTTCAATGTGAACTGGTTCCGCAAGGACGCCAGCGGCAAGTTCCTGTGGCCGGGTTACGGCGAGAACAGCCGGGTGCTCAAGTGGGTGTTCGAGCGTGTGCAGGGCACGGCGAAGGCGGTGGACACGCCGATCGGCCGCCTGCCGGCACCGGATTCGCTGGACCTGTCGGGGCTGAACCTTTCGCAGGCGGCGCTGGCCGAGTTGCTCAAGGTGGACGTGGAGCGGTGGAGCAGCGAGGTGCCGTTGATCCGCGAGCACTTCGCCCGGTTCGGGGCGAAGTTGCCGAAGGGGCTGGCGGATGAGCTCTCGGCGCTCGAGCAGCGGCTGACGTCGGCGGCGGCGACGGCGTAGCCTGCTTCTGCGACCACAAGCCCCCGTGGAGCTTCGGCTCCACGGGGGCTTCGTCTGGGTGCCACGACGACTCGATCGCAGCCGCCGGCAGTGCCGGTCCGCCCGCGCTCAGGGGATGGCGGCGGTGAGAACCTCGGGGGGGCCGTCAGTCACGAGGACGTCGTCCTCGACGCGGATGCCGCCGAACTCCATCTGGCCATCCACGCGGTCCCAGCGCACGGCGTCGCGGTGGCGCTCGCGTTGGGCAGGGTCTTGGAGCAACGCGGGGATGAAGTAAACGCCGGGCTCCACCGTCATGACGTAGCCCTTCTCGAGCGGCAGATCGGTGCGCAGCATCGACAGGCCGGGGCGCGTGCTGCGCGTGCGGCCGGGGAGGAATCCGCTGGCGTCGCGCACGCCCAGGCCGACCATGTGGCCGAGGCCGTGCGGGAAGAACAGCGCGTGCGTGTCGCGCTCGACGAGTGATTCGGCCGACCCGGTGAGTAGTCCGAGCGAGACGAGGCCCTCGGCGATCTCTAGCGACGCCTTCAGATGCAGATCGCGCCACTCCGCGCCGGGGACACAACGCGCGATGGCGTTGCGCTCGACGCTCAGTACGAGGTCGTGCAGCGAACGAAAGAACGCGTCGTCACCGCCCGGCAGGCGGTAGGTGCGCGAGACGTCGGCCGTGTAGCGGTCCACCTCGGCGCCGGCGTCCACCAGGACGACGTCGCCGGGCTGCACGCGGCGTGCGCTCGGCGTGAAGTGCAACACTGCGGCATTGCTGCCTGCGCCCACGATGGTGCCGTAGCCGACGCGGTCGGCGCCGCCACGGCGAAACCCGGTCTCGAGTTCGATCTGAAGCTCGCGCTCGGACAGGCCGGGTTTGAGCGCCTGGACGAAGGCTTTGAAGCCGATGGCCGTGGCCTCGCAGGCTCGGCGCAACAGTTCGAGTTCATGTTCATCCTTCGGCCGGCGTGCGTGCAGCAGTTGTTCGCGCAGTTGTGCAGCGCGCACGGCGTCGCCCTGCAGGCCGGCGATCGCGGCCCCGAGCGTGACCACAGGCCGGCCGCGGCGAGCAGCGAGCCAGCCACCCAACTCGTGCAGCGGCGTGCCGGGAGCCTCGGTGCGACCCTCCCAGACGCGCTCGGCCTGCGTCACGGGCGGCACGAAGTCGGTCCAGCCCTCGCGCGGATCGAACGCAAGTACGGCGTCCACCACCTCGTGGCCTGCGAGCCACAGGTACTCGGCGTGGGCGAGGAAGGGGTAGGTCTGGTCGGCTCCGCCCGGGACGGAGATCATCGAACCGGCACCGATCATCACGACTTCATCGCGCAGTGCCCACGCGGCGGCGGCGCGTTCGCGCCGTGCAACCAGGAGGTCTTTCATGCTTGGCACTCTACCGCGCCCGCGGAAGCCTCACCAACATGGCCCGGCGCGTGCGCTTGCCCGACGCGACGGGCGCGCGAGTCGGGTTCACCAGCGCAGGGACACGCTGACGGCGCCCTTCTTCGGGACGTCCACGTCGCGGCGCAGCTCGCTGCGGCCGGGGGCCCACGCACGCAGCACGTAACGACCCTTGGGCAGATCTGGCAGACGCCAGTCGCCATTCGTGTCCGACTGCACCGACGCATGGTTCGGTGTCACCACGATGAATGCCGACTCCTCGGGATGTAGATCGCAGCGCACCGCGATGACACCGCGCTGGTCGAACCGAAGGCTGTCCACGCGGCCCGGCGCACGCTTGCCGAGGTCGAATGCGCCCGTCGGTGACACGCTGAACACGCCATGCCACACCTTGTCCTCGTTTCGGATCGCGACCCGACGTCCGGCGACGACCGTGATGACGCGCGGCTGGAATACGCCCTCGCGTTGCGCGAGCTTGGGGCTGGGGCGCGGATGCCTTCGGCCGAACAAGCCGCGCTTGGGACCTCGCGCGAGGTCGCGTTCGGCCTTCTCGGGAATGGACTCGATCCAGATCACGGCCTGTCCGGGGCGGACTCGCGTCTCGCCAACGGCGGGGCCTCGCAGGAGCACCTGACCCGCGATCGTGCCCGCGCACGCGTGCTCCGCGAGCAGCAGCGACATCAGGACGGCGCATCCATGTCGTCGGGACATCGGCACTCCGCTCGGGTCATCCGTGGGGCGAGCCCGGTGGCGCTCAGGCGAGCTGGGCCCTCGCTGCCCAGCACGAGCCGAATGCGCTCGCCGTTCCGGCACAATGCCATCGCGCGGCCGGTCGTGCCAGCGTGAATTCGCACGGGATCACCCATTCGGCCGGCCGGGCCGGAAACGGCGCCCCGTCACGCTGGGCCGCACCTGGCCTAGAATGAGGGCGAAGCGTACCCCGACTCGGAGGATGAGATGAAGCCCGCGGAGCCCAAGACTCGCGAGACCGCCACACTGGCGGGAGGATGCTTCTGGTGCCTGGAGGCGGTATTCGAGCGACTGCGTGGAGTCGAGCGCGTGGTCTCCGGCTACAGCGGTGGCGGAGCACGCGAGCCCACCTACCGGGAGGTCTGCACGGGAACGACCGGCCATGCCGAAGCCATTCAGCTGACGTTCGACCCGCGAGTCGTGAGCTACCGCGACTTGCTGGGGCTGTTCTTCGCGTTCCACGACCCGACGACTGTGGATCGCCAAGGCCCTGACGAGGGGCCGCAGTACCGTTCGGCCATCTTCCCGGCGACTCCCGAGCAGGAGCGCGTTGCACGCGAGTTGATCGAGACGCTGACGCGCGAGCAGGTGTTCGACGCTGCCATCGTCACGCGAGTGGAGCCCGCAGCGCCATTCTTCGCAGCCGAGCAGCACCATCAAGCCTATTACCGCCGCAACGGCGAGCAGCCCTATTGTCGCGCGATGATCGCCCCGAAGGTGGCGAAACTCCGCGCGCGCTACGCCGAACTGCTGCGCGAGGAGACGAGCTCGACGCGAACGCCACCCTCCGACCCTTGACCGCATCACCGGCGGGCACCGAGACTCTCGGCCCCCGGGGCGCGGTCTCGAACGAGGCCACGCCCGGTGTCGAATGTCCTCCGAAGGGCCTGCCATGAGTGCCGCCGCGCCTGACACCCGCTCGCTCCCGCGATTCGCTTGGATGTCGCTGTTCGCAGCGCTCGCCACGCTCGCGCTCAAGACGCTCGCGTGGGTGCTCACGGGGTCGGTGGGCATGCTCTCGGATGCACTCGAGACAGTCGTCAATCTCGCGGGCGCGGGGCTCGCGATCCTCATGCTGACGGTGGCCGCGAGGCCGGCCGACGATGAGCACCCCTACGGACATGGCAAAGCGGAGTACTTCTCGAGCGGGAGCGAGGGTGCGCTCATCCTGTTCGGCGCGCTCGGCATCGCGGCCACGGCGGTGC
>CAZADU010000388.1:0-1658 GCA_964483945.1 uncultured bacterium | reverse complement strand
CGCGCCGCGACGTCGTGAGCGCCTGTGGCACCTGCTGCGCTGCCCGTCGCGCTCCCCGTGCCAGCCGCTGCTCCACCGGCACCGTTCGGAGGTTCGCGGGTCACGCCATCGCTCGAGAGCCCTCGCGCACGTGCCTCGTCGTCCTCGCCCGGTGGGATGTCCTGCGGCAGGAACCCGGGCGGTGCAAACTCCGACGGTGAGGTGAACACGCGCTGGCGGCGGAGCGAACGGATGCCGGTCTCGGCGAGCTTGTCGTCGTCGCTCTGGGAGCGCGCGTTCTTGCGCAGGCGCGAGAACGTCTTCACGAGACGTCGGCGGGCTACGGGATCGGGGCTGTGCACCTCGGCCGCCGCGCGCAGCAATCGTCCACGGTCCTCGGCGTCCAGCATGGCGATCAGCCCCCGGTCTCCGACCACGCGCTCCAGCAACTCGATGGCCGCGCGCAGGCGTTCGCGGAGTTCCGGGCGGTCGGCCTCGGTGAGCGGGTGGTCAGGGCGCGTGGACATGAGCGACGGAGATTAGTCGCTCAGTGCTCCATGGCGCCAGCGATCCGTGCGAGCTGTGAGCACTCGGAAAAGCCGCGGTGTGTGGTTGCGCGGTGAGGCTGCAGGGCGTCACTGCGCCGTGAGGTTGCAGTGGCGCGGCGCTTTCAGCGACGGGGGCTCGCGAGTCGTGTCGGGCCGCGCGAGCCGGGTGTTCAGGCCGCGCGCTCCTCACCTTCGTCATTGTACGGCCCGTCGTACTCGTCCGTGTCCGGCGGCGACTGGAACTCGTCCTCGTCACCGGCCAGGTCGAACGCGAGGTCCGGTTCGGCGGGAGCGGCCTGCGCTGCATCGTAGCTCTCATCCGCGCTCATCTCACCCGGGCCCTCCCAACGGTCGCGCAGGTAGAGGTTCAGCGCCGACAGGTCGCGACGCGCCGGGCGGTGTCCGGGGTGGATCCACAGCGTGTGCCGCAGCAGCCGCACGGCGTCCTCCACCGCGCCGAACTCGAAGCAGGCGGAAGCCGCGAGATAGAACAGGCCCGGGTGGTGCGGGGCGAGCGACAGGCCGCGGATCGCGCGGGCGAGCGCCTCGCGGGCATCGCCGTCCTCGAGTGCCGCGTGCGAGGCACGCGCCATGTAACGGGCGCCTTCGGCGTCCGGAGGCGTGAGCAGGCCGGGGATGAAGCGGCGGAGCTCCTCACAGGCTCGGCGCAGGGACAGCGACACGAAACCGTCGAGCCGCGAGCTGGAACCCGAGGTCACGCGTTCCGCGAGGCGTTCGAACGCCTCCAGGATCTCGTGCATGGACGGATGCGTGGACTCCGACACGGTCACCTCGCCGTGAGGGGGATGTGCCGCCTGCGTTCGCGGGCGTCACGGCCTCCCCGTGGGACGGGTGGGTTATCGGCACGCCGTCTCGGAGGTTGAACATTTCTTGAGCATCCGGCGCGGGGCGGGGCGTTTCCCCCGTCCGTCGCGCATGGCATTGCGTGCCGTGCGGCTCTGTTACATTGCGCGCCGTGAAGCCCATCCTCGCACTCCTCCTGCTCATGACCGCCACGCTCTCGTGCGCGCCCGGCGTGTCCAACGCACCGGAGGTGAACGGCCGGCGCTACTTCGGCGCACTGCGCGCACCCGAGGGGCAATTGCTCCGGTTCAATCTCGGTACCGAGCC
>CAZADU010000387.1:0-2960 GCA_964483945.1 uncultured bacterium | reverse complement strand
GACGCGGTACTCCTGATCGCCGACCTCGCTGGTCCGCGTCCCGAGCCCGCGAAGAAGCGCACGACCGCCGCGAAGCGGGCCAGCACGGGCAGCGATTCGCTGGCCAAGGCGAAGCAGGGCGTGATCAAGGCGGACAGCGCGAAGTCGCCGAAGGCCGCGTCGAGCAAAGCCGACAGCGCATCCAAGCCGAAGCGAGCGTCGTCCAAGGCCGACAGCGTCACGAAGGCGAAACCCGCACCGAGCAAGGCCGACAGCACGGTCAGACCGAAGCGGGCGCCCACCAAGGCCGACGGCCTGGCGAAGCCACGACTCGTACCCAGCCGACCGGACACGTCCGCGTCTTGACGCTTGCTGCGCACGGGTGGCAAAGTGCCGTGACAGGAAAGACTTGGCGATGCGAGGACGAGTAGCGCGCCCAAGGTCCGAAGCGAGCCGGGGACGGTGAGAGCCCGGCGGCCCGCTGGACGCTGCGAAGATCAGCCTCGCACACCGCGCCCGCACGGCGCGGCACGCCACCGGAAGAGGCGCCCGATGGGCGCGGTAGAACCGGACGGGCTGGCCCCCGTGTCGAGGAACGGCCCCGGAGCCGAGTGCTCCACGAGGTGCCTCCCGCGAGGGAGGTGCGAAGCCGGGTGGTATCGCGGCATCCCGTCGCCCCGGCGGTCGTGAAGAGCCCGCACGTCACGCGCGGCTGTTCACGGCCGCCGGGGCATCGCATTTCTCGTCACCGACGGAGGAGTCATGGCGGACCAGCCGAAGAAACCCGGGTATCGCGACACGCTCAACATGCCCGTGACCGCGTTCCCCATGAAGGCGGAACTCGCCAAGCGCGAGCCCGGTCGCCTCGAGGCCTGGGCCGGCACGAACGCGTACGAAGCGCTGCGAACGCAGCGCCGCGGCCGGCCGCTGTGGCTGCTGCATGACGGCCCGCCCTATTCGAACAATCACATCCACATGGGTACGGCGGCGAACAAGATCTGGAAGGACGCGGCGGTGCGACAGGCCTCGCTGCAGGGCTTCGATGCGCCGTACGTGCCGGGCTGGGACAACCACGGCATGCCGATCGAGATGCAGGTGGGCCGCGAGTTCGCCGAGAAGAAGGTGAAGCCCGCGCGCCTGGAGCTGCGCCGCGCCTGCCGCGAGTACGCGAACAAGTGGATCGGCATCCAGCGCGAGGAGTTCATCCGGCTGGGCGGCTGGGGTGACTGGTTCCGCCCCTACCTCACCATGGCACCCGAGTTCGAGTCCGAGATCCTCGAGACACTTGCCCGGCTCCACGAGCGCGGCTTCATCCAGCGCGGCAAGCGCGCCATCCACTGGTGCCCCACCGATCGCACCGCGCTCGCCATGGCCGAGATCGAGTACGCCGACGTCTCCTCCCCCAGCCTGTTCGTGCGCTTCCCGCTGCGCAGGGACGCGGCCGCAGGTGCGTTGGCCCGCTGGCCGGAAGCCAGCGCTGTGGCCTGGACCACGACGCCATGGACGCTGCCCGCCAATCTCGGACTCATGGTGGACCCGAGCGCAGAGTACACGGTGGCGCGCGTGAACGGTCAGGTGCTCGTCGTTGCACAGGCGCGGCTCGCACCGTTCGCCGAGCGACTCGGCGCGCCGGCCGAAACGCTGGCCACGGTGCGCGGCGCCGACCTCGTCGGCGCGATCTTCGGCGGACCGTTCGGCAACGACTCGCGCATGGTGGACGGCTCGCCGTACGTGAGCATGGAAGACGGCACCGGCATCGTGCACACCGCACCCGGGCACGGCAGTGAGGACTTCATCGTCGGCCAGCGCAGCGCTCTCGGCATGACCTGCCCGGTGGACGAGGGCGGGCGCTTCACCCCCGAGGTGCCACACTTCGCCGGCCGCAGCGTGCTCGACGTGAACGACGACATCATCCGCTGGCTCGACGAACAGGGCGTGCTGCTCAAGGCGTGGTCTTTCACGCACAGCTACCCGCACTGCTGGCGTTGCCGCAAGCCGGTGATCTTTCGCGCCACCGACCAGTGGTTCATGATCGTGGACCACGACGGCCACCGCGACCGCTGCGTCGAGCAGGTGGAACGCAGTGTGCGCTGGGACCCGGACAGTTCACGCAACCGCATCCGCGAGGCGGTGAGAAGCCGCCCCGACTGGTGCCTGTCGCGCCAGCGCAGCTGGGGCGTGGGCATCCCCGCGCTTTACTGCGAGTCGTGCGGCGTACCGTCGCTGGATGCGCGCGTCATGTCCATCGCCGCGGCGAAGGTGCGCGCGGCCGATTCCGACGCGTGGTACGAACGCCCGGTCGAGGAGTTCCTGCCCGAGGGCTACGCCTGCCCGGCGTGTGCTTCGAAGGGTCCGTTCCGTAAGGAAGAAGACGTGCTCGACGTGTGGTTCGACTCCGGATCCACGCATCGCGCCATCCAGGTGTCGCACCCTGAGCTGCGCCCGGCATGGGAGCAGGCGCGCCTCGGGAAGGCCGAGATCCTGTACTTCGAGGGCCCGGACCAGCATCGCGGCTGGTTCAACTCGTCGCTCATGGTGGGCGTGGGTGTGGAGAACACCGCGCCGTACACGGCGGTGGCCACGCACGGCTGGGTGCTGGACGCCTCGGGGCGCGCGATGCACAAGTCACTCGGGAACGTGGTGAGTCCGCTCACGCTCATCGACCAGTACGGCGCCGACGTGGTGCGCTGGTGGGCGCTGGCCACCGACTGGCGCGGCGACGTGCGCGTGGGCGATGAGATCTTGCAGAGAGTGACGGACGCCTACCGCAAGGTGCGCAACACGCTGCGGTTCCTGCTCGGCAACCTCGCCGACTTCACGCCTGCGGACGCCGTGCCGGAGGCGCGGCTCATGCAAACCGACCGCGCGTTCGCCGACCACCTGACGGCACGCGTCGCGCGCATCCGCGGCGAGTGGGCCGCGCTGCAGTTCCACCGCGCGCTCGACCAAGTGGTGGACCTGTGCACCGTGGACCTCTCGGC
>CAZADU010000386.1:0-2241 GCA_964483945.1 uncultured bacterium | reverse complement strand
GCAACTGCAGCGCGCGCATCACCGAGGCCCTCCCTCCCGGTCGCGGCGCAGCGACTCCACCTCGTGCCGCAGCAGCGCCAGGTCCCGCGTCAGGGCGTGATTCTCGAATCCCAGACGCGATAATTTGAGCGACAGGTAGAGCAACATGGCCAGTGAGAACGCCAGGCCGAACGCGAATGTCGTGGACGACTCGCCCAGGAAGCCGAGCGCGTGCGTGATCCACGTGAGCAAAGGAGTCGAGAAGCCGAGGATCGCGATGACCGTGGTGGCCATCACCCACAGCAGCGAGTACTCCTCCGATAGCTTGCGCCGCCGAACGAGTTCCAGCACAAAGAGCGCCAGCAGCACCGCGCCAAGCGCGGTGATCACCTGAGTGCGGGACAGGAACATCATGGGTCCTCCGGGTGCAACCGGCGTCAGGCCGGCTTGCGGATCAGCGCCATGAGCGACGCCAACAGACTCTTGTACGGGTAGTAAAGCTGCTTGCCGAGCGTGTAAAACGAGCTCCCCGCCTGCCGTTCGCGCATCACCACCGGTACTTCGTCCAGTCGGAAGCCGCGTCGAGCGAGTGCGATGAGCAGCGGAGCGTCGGGAAAGTCCTTCGGGAAGTCGTGCTGGCACACTTGCATGACGGCGCGGTTGTAGGCTCGGAACCCGGACGTGGTGTCCGAGATGGGCCGGCCGAGCGCCAACCGCACGATGCCGCTGAACAGCAGCATGCCAAGTCGCCGGTTCCAGGGCGCCCGGTAGCCGGTGGATGTCACGAACCGCGATCCGATGCTGACGTCGCAGCGGCCGGCGAGCACCGGTGCGAGCAACACCGCCAGATAGGCCGGGTCGTGCTGGCCATCCGCGTCCAACTGGACGACGACGTCGTAGCCGCGCTCGTAGGCCCATTGGAAGCCTGTCTGCAGCGCGCCCCCCACGCCGAGGTTGACCGGGTGCCGGACCACGGCCACGCGCGCCTCGCGGGCGGCGCGCGACGTGCCGTCGCGCGAGCCGTCGTCCACCACGAGCACGTCCACGCCGGGAGCACGCTCACGCACTTCGGCAAGCGTCCCGGGCAGGCTGCCCTCTTCATTGTGAGCCGGCACGACGACCAGCACGCGAGCGTCCTTCATGCGGTCCTCCGGGCCTCGAACAGCCGCGCCAGCGGTTCGGCGGTGCGCACGATCAGGTCGCGCACCCGGCGCGCCAGCGGCGCGCGGAACTGCAGGCCGGACAGCTTCTCAAGATCGTAACGGGTGATGAGGCGCAGGGCGAAGAGCCCGAGCACGCCGGGCAGCACCAACAGACCCCGCGCGACCAATGACAGCAGACCATGCGTGCCGGCCGGGACGAGCAGTGCTGCGAGTGCGAGCATGGGCAGCGTGAGCACCAGCGCGCGGCCCAGCACCGAGGCACGCTCGCGCGAGGTCTCGGGCAGCAGCACGGCGGTGAACACCAGCGCGAGCAGGTAAGATGCGACGGCCCCCGACAAGTTTGCCCATGCGGCACCGAGTCCGCCCCGGCGTGGCACGACCAGCAGGTAACAGGCGAGCTCCACCGACAGTTTCGCCACCGCCAGCGTGAACACGATGCCGGGTCGCCGCGTCGCCTGGAACAGCATGGTGAGCGGCTGTTGCGCGGTGCGTGCGATCGGTACCAGCGCCAGGACTTGAAGCAGGCCCACCGACGGCAGGAAGAGCGGGCTGCCCACCCACAGCGTGAGCTCGGGCGCGAACGCGAATACGCACCAAGCCACGGTGCACGCCGCTACCTGCACGAGCCGGAACGCCTGATCGAAGATGTAGCCGAGCCGCTCGCGCTCCGCGCGCGCGACCAGGTGCGTGAGCGACGGCAGCAGCGACGAGGGCACGGTGTAGGCCAGCTCGACGAAGCGCTCGATCGTTTGGAACGCGAACGTGAAGTAACCCAACTGGGTCGCATCCAGCACCTTTGCCAGCAGCACTTTGCCGAGGTTCTGACCCGACAGGAACGCGGCGCGGGCGCCGAGCAACGGCACGCAGTAGCCGAGCATCTGCGAGAACAGCGGACGCGACTCCACGGTCGGATCGAAAGGCTCCTCGTCCGCCGGCCTGGGCGGCGCGTCAGCCGCGCGGCGAGCCAGCCACCATGCCGCGCCCGAAAACAGCACCGCCTGTAGCACGGCGAGCACCGCGAGCCCGGCCGCCAACTCGACGAGGCCCTGCTGGGCCCACCACAACAGCCCCACCATGATCGTCTTGGCGAGGTGGAATA
>CAZADU010000385.1:0-3397 GCA_964483945.1 uncultured bacterium | reverse complement strand
CGAGCAGCACGTCCCCTACGACATCAACGACGTGTCGCTCGACTTCGAGATCCTGGGCCAGGCGCCCACTGATCCGTCGCAGATGCAGGTGCTGCTGGTCGCGGCCAAGAAGGACATGGTGGTCTCGTTCAGTGACCTGATCCGCGAGGCCGGGCTTTCGCCCTCGATCGTGGACGTGGACTCATTCGCCGCGCAGAACGCGATCGAGGCCAACTACGATCTGGCTCCCGAAGAGGTCGTGGCGATCCTGAACGTCGGTTCCGAGATGACGAACATCAACATCGTCCAGGCCGGTGTGCCCTACTTCACGAAGGATCTTCAAGTGGGCGGCACGACGTTCACGGACGCCGTGCAGCGCAAGTTCAACCTGAGCCAGTCGGAGGCGGCGGCCGCGGTTCGCGGCGAGTCCGGCCCGGGGCTCGAGGTCACACCGGTCATCGAGCAGGCGTGCGAGGGCATCGCCACCGCGCTCGACCGGGCCCAGGCCTACTTGCGCACCGCAGGCGAGGCCGGCTCGATCAGCCGCATCCTGGTGTGCGGCGGCAGCGCGCTCACGCCCGGCGTGACGGATTTCCTGAGTCGCCGGTTCCACGTCTCGGCCGAGGTCGTGAACCCGCTTGCGCGGATCCAGTACGACCCGGCCCTGTTCGCCGGTCAGGACGTGATGAAGGTGGCGCCCCTTCTCACGGTCGGCATCGGTCTCGCTCTGCGCCGTCAGGGGGACAAGCGATGATCCGCATCAATCTCCTGCCGCGCGACGAGAAGTCCCAGCGCAAGCAGGTCCAGATCGACTTCAAGGTCGGTGACATGGTGTTGCCCGCCGTGGTGATGGCCGCCGTGGCGCTCGTGATCGCCGGCTCCATGATGTCGCAGCGCTCCCGTCAGGGCGCGCTCGAGAAGAGCATCCAGCAGGTGGACGCGGAATCGCGCGCGCTCGCGCCGCAGATCGCCCGCGTCAACCAGCTCGCGCAGGAGCGCGCCGAGCTCGACCTGCGCATGGGCATCATCACCAAGTTGGAGAAAGGCCGCACGCAGAGCGTGAAGCTCATGGACGAGCTGGCTCGGTGCGTTCCCGACCACCTCTGGCTGACCGGGGTCTCGCAGGATGCGGGCAGCCGCCTGCAGCTGGAGGGGGTCACCTATTCGAACCTCGTCGTCTCGGACTTCATGTCCAAGCTCGAGCGGTCGTCCATGTTCGCGGATGTCGAGCTGGCGGTGGCCGAGCGCGGGAACGTGACGGACAAGAGCGTAGTGAAGTTCCAACTCAGTTGTTCCGCGAATCCCGACAAGGGTGCCAACTAGGAGATCGCGCCATGGCCAATCTCGACCTCAAGAGCCCGGGCCTGCAGAAGCTCCTGCTGGCGTTCCTCCTGTCCGGAGGCGCACTGGGTGTGTACTTCTTCACGAACCTGATGCCGTTCACGTTTCCCAAGGGCAGTGCGAAGATCGGTGAGCTGAAGTCGCAATACGATCAGAAGTCCGCCGAACTGGCGCGCGCCCGTGCATCGGTCGCTGACCTGCCGCGCTTCGAAGCGGAGTACGAACAGCTGCACCAGCGCTGGGAGCTCGCTTCCGAGCTGCTCCCCGCCGAGCGCCAGCTTCCGACGCTGCTTCGCAAGATCACACTGGCGGGCCAGCAGACCGGCATCACCTTCACGCTGTTCCGTCCATCCGCGATGAAGCCGTCCGATTTCCACACCGAGATGCCGATCAATGTCGCGGTGTCGGGCGACTACCACGCGGTGGGGTCGTTCCTGGCGGAACTCTCGAACATGCGTCGCATCGTCACGGTGACCAATCTCAAGCTGACGACGAACACGAAGCCCGACGGCACCGGTACGACCGTTGCGGAGTTCACCGCGTCGGCATACAGCCTGAACACGACGCCGGCGGCAGGTGCCGCCGACGCGAAGAAGGGGGACAAGAATGGCCGCAAGAGCTGAAGCTTCGGGTGGCGGCCTGAAGAATGCCGGCACGCTCCGCATCGTGGGCGTGGTGGCGCTCGCTCTCACGGCCGTGGGCATCGGTGCCGTCCGCATGGGTTGGGGCCCGTTCGCGAAGAACGCCTCCGACGAGACGGTGCTGAGCAAGACAGCGGAGCCGGCGACGGCTCCAGTCGCTTCGGCGGCCTTGCCGGCCGGAACGGCGGACCTGGACGCACCGGCCATCGAGCCGGGGGCCGGGAAGGGCACGGCCCTTACGGCCAAGCGCTCGGGCGCGCGCGTGGCATCCTCGAATGGCAGCGGGGTGACGGCGGTCAGCGCCGTCACACCTGATGCGCCGCGCGCCGCCAAGCTCACGCAACTCGATGAACACGTCATCTACCAGTACAACGCCATGGGCCGCCGCGATCCGGTCCAGTCGCTGCTGACCGGTGCGTTCGTCGGCAATGACGTCGGCGGCGACGCGCCCCCGGATCCGGGTGGCATGCGCGTGGTCGGCATCGTGTGGGGTGCCTCGGACCAGTTCGCCATGGTCGAGGACGTTCGTGGCAACAGCTACGTGCTTCGTAAGGGTGACAAGTTGCAGAACGGTTACGTGGAGGCGCTCCGGCGGGATGCCGTGGTGATCACTGTCACCTCGGACGGTCAGAGCCAGCAGGTGGTGATTCCGTTCGTGCGGAAGGGAGAGGGCAATGCTCGGTAAGAAGGCTGGTCTCGGCATCCTTTTGGCGGCGCTGATGGTGGCCGCCGTCGTGGCTCCTGCCGCGGCACAGTCTCAGGCCGGATCAGCGGTCGGACTGGTCCGCACGGGCACGGGCAGCTTCAGTCTGGACGTGGACGGCGCCGATCTGCGTACCGTGCTGCGTGCCATTTCGGAGTTCAGCGGTCGCAACATCGTGCTCGGCAGCAGTGCCAAGGCGGTGGTGCGCATCCAGCTGAAGAACGTGGCGTGGCAGGATGCCTTGAAGGCGGTCCTGCGCGCGAGCAGCCTCGACTATGTCGAGGATGGCGCAGTCATCCGTGTTGACGACGCGTCGAAGCTCAACGCCGAGAAGGTCGAGCGGGAGACGGCCAACGCCCGCACGCTCGAGCTGGTTCCGCTCGAGACGCGCATCGTCAAGCTCAACTATGCGAACGCAGCAGAACTGGCGGCTCCGCTCACTTCGACGCTGTCGAAGCGCGGTTCGGTCCAGGTCGAGAAGCGCACGAACTCGCTGATCATCACGGACCTGCCGTCGAACCTGGACGGCGTGACCCAAATGGCGGCGCAGCTCGATTCTGAGACTCCGCAGATCGAGATCACGGCCAAGTTGGTGGACGTGGACGCCTCGGCTCTCAACTCGCTTGGCGTGGTCTGGAACCACGGCTTCCAGGAGTCGCAGTTCGTCACGGACAACGCCGGCAATCCCGTTTACCTGAATCCGGCGAGCAGCAGCACGGGCCGTGAGCAGCTC
>CAZADU010000384.1:0-1919 GCA_964483945.1 uncultured bacterium | reverse complement strand
GACTGGATCGCGAGCCACGTGCGCGCGTTCGAGTACCTGGGTGGCGTGACCGGGGCGGTGGTGCCCGACCAGCTGAAGTCGGGCGTCACGCGCGCCTGCCGCTACGAGCCGGAGATCCAGCGCAGTTACGAGGAACTCGCCCGGCACTACGGCACGGTGATCCTGCCGGCGCGGCCGGCTCATCCTCGCGACAAGGCCAAGGTCGAGGTCGGCGTGCAGATCGCCGAGCGCTGGATCCTCGCCCGGCTGCGTCACGAGACGTTCTTCGCCCTGTCTCCGCTCAACCAGCGCATCGGCGAACTGCGTGAGGAGTTGAACGCACGCACCATGCGGCGCTACCGCGCCAGCCGTCGTGAGCTGTTCGAGCAACTCGACCGGCCGACCCTGAGGCCACTGCCCGCGCAGCGCTACGAACATGCGTCGTGGAAGCTCGTGCGGCCGAGCCTGGACTACCACGTCGAACTCGACGGCCACTACTACAGCGTACCGTTCACGCTGCGGCACGAACGACTGGAACTGCGGCACACGGCCACGACCATCGAGGTCTTCCTTCGTGGCTCGCGCGTGGCGTCGCACCTGAAGAGCCCGGTCCGCGGTCGACACACGACCGTGCCCGAGCACATGCCCAAGGCCCACCAGGCGCACCTCGAGTGGTCGCCGGCGCGCCTGGTGCGCTGGGCGCAGAGCATCGGCCCGAACACCGGCGCACTGGTGGAGGCGATCCTCGCTGCGCGGCCGCATCCCGAGCAGGGGTATCGCTCCTGTCTGGGGCTGCTGCGTCTGGGCAAGCGTTACGACAACGAGCGACTCGAGCTCGCGGCCGCTCGTGCGCGCCTCGCCGGTGCGAAGTCCTACCGCCACGTCGACTCGATCCTCAAGAACGGCCTCGACCGGCTGCCCGCCCCGGTCGAACGCCCGCACGACGACGCTGCCGTCGTGCACGACAACGTGCGCGGACCGGAGTACTACCGCTGAGGAGGAACCACCGCATGCTCGATGCCTCGACCCACGACAAGCTCTCGGCCCTGCGTCTCGACGCCATGGCCGCCGCATGGCAGGAACAGCAACGCCACACCGACCACGATGCGCTCACGTTCAACGAGCGCTTCGGCATGCTGGTCGACGCCCAGTGGCTCGCACGCGAGAACCGTCGCCTGCAGCGCGCGCTCCAGGAGGCCCGGCTGCGGCTCACGCAGGCCAGCCTCGAGGCCATCGACTACCCGGCCAAGCGCATGCTCGACAAGGCCCAGATGCGCCAACTCGCCACCGGCCGCTGGATCACCGAGCACCACAACGTCACTATCACCGGGCCCACCGGCACCGGCAAGACCTTCATCGCCTGCGCGCTCGCACACCAGGCCTGCCGCTCCGGCTTCCGCGCGCTCTATCGTCGGCTGCCGCGCCTGTTCGAGGAGCTCACGCTGGCCCACGCCGATGGCACCTACGTCCGGCTGCTCGCCCGCCTCGCGCGCATCGACGTGCTCGTGATCGACGACTGGGGACTGGCGCCCCTGCGCGATCAGGACCGTCGTGATCTGCTTGAGATCTTCGAGGACCGCTACGGCGCCCGTTCGACCATCCTCACCAGCCAACTCGCCACGGAGCACTGGCACGATCACGTCGGCGAGGCTACCGTGGCCGACGCCATCTGCGACCGGTTGCTCCACAACGCCCACCGGATCACCCTGAAGGGCCCTTCCCGGCGAAAGGAGGACGCTCAACTCGACGCCTGACACCCCGGCGTCGCTCCGCTCCGACCACAAACCTGCCGCTCGGTGTTCACGATCCCGATCTGGCTGTTCACGATGGAGCGATCTGAGCGTTCACGATGGCCGAAATGCGCATTGATGCTGACTAGCACCATGTTGGCGATGCCTATCACCAAGCCCAACCACGACCAGCGCCGTCGGATTGCAAAG
>CAZADU010000383.1:0-4040 GCA_964483945.1 uncultured bacterium | reverse complement strand
GCCCTGGGAGCTCGGGCTCGCCGAGACGCAGCAAACGCTCATGCGCAACGGGCTGCGCGACCGCATCGTGGTGCAGGTCGACGGGCAGCTGAAGACGGGTCGCGACGTGTTGATCGCGGCACTGCTCGGGGCCGAGGAGTTCGGTTTCGGCACTGCGCCACTCGTCGTGAGTGGTTGTGTGATGATGCGCGTGTGCCATCTTAACACGTGTCCGGTTGGGATCGCGACCCAGGACCCCGAGCTGCGCAAGCGCTTCACCGGGAAGCCTGAATTCGTCGTCAACTTCTTCGAATTCATCGCCGAAGAGGTGCGCGAGTACCTCGCGGCGTTGGGTTTCCGCTCGATCGCCGAAGCGATCGGGCATACCGAAGTACTTGATGTGAGGGCGGCCATCAACCACTGGAAGGCGGACGGTCTCGATCTCGCGCCGATTCTCGCGGAGGCCGACAACCCGTATGAGGGCCAGACCCGCTACTGCAGCCGCGATCAGGATCATGGCCTCGATCGTGCCCTCGATTGCCTGCTCATCGAGCAGGCAGCCGCCGCACTCGCCGACGGAAGCCCGGTCGAGATCGAGACTCCGATAAACAATACGAATCGCTCCGTGGGCACGATGCTCGGCTCAGAGGTGACGAGGGGCTGGGGCGCTGATGGGCTTCCTAACAACACGATCCGCATTCATTTCCGAGGGTCGGCGGGCCAGAGCTTCGGCGCATTCGTGCCGCGCGGGATTACGCTGCGTCTCGAAGGAGACGCCAACGACTACACCGCCAAGGGCCTCTCGGGCGGCATCGTGATCGTGCATCCGGATCGGGACGCGCTCTTTGCCGCCGAAGACAACGTCATTGCCGGCAACGTGGTGCTCTATGGCGCAACCTCGGGCGAGGCATATCTGCGCGGCACGGTAGGCGAGCGGTTCTGTGTGCGTAATTCCGGCGCGACGGCGGTTACCGAAGGTATTGGCGACCATGGCTGCGAGTATATGACCGGCGGAAGGGTGGTCGTGCTCGGTCCGACCGGGCGGAACTTCGCCGCTGGCATGTCGGGCGGGATCGCGTACGTGTATGACCCTGACGACCGATTTCCCGCGCTGATCAACTACGAAATGGTGGAGCTCGAGCCGCTGACTGGCGACGACCGTGAGTGGCTGCGTGTGACCGTAGAGCGTCATCGCGAACTCACGGGCTCCGATGTCGCCGATCGCCTCCTCGCACAGTGGGAGAGCGAGGTCGAGTCGTTCCGAAAGGTGATGCCCCACGACTTCAAGCGCGTGCTCGCCGTCATGAACGAAGCAGCCGCGTCAGGTTTGTCCGAGGATGAGACGCTCAAGCGGGTGATGGCGGCGGCACATGGGTGAGACGACGGGCTTCCTGAAGTGGGGACGGATCACACCCGCGAGGCGCGCTGTGCCGGTGCGGCTTCATGATTGGCACGAGGTGTACGAACCGTTCGATCGCGCCACCCTCATGCAGCAGGCGGGCCGCTGCATGGACTGCGGGATTCCGTTCTGTAACAACGGGTGTCCCCTTGGCAACCTGATTCCCGACTGGAACGACCTCGTTTACCGCGATCATTGGCGCGAAGCTATCGAGCGGCTGCACGCGACGAACAACTTTCCCGAGTTCACCGGGCGGCTGTGCCCCGCACCTTGCGAGACGTCGTGCGTGCTCGGGATCAACCAGGATCCGGTCACGATCAAGCAGGTGGAGGTCGAGATCGTCGATCGTGCCTGGGCCGAAGGCTGGATCCAGCCGGTCATGCCGTCCGTTCGAACCGGCATGCGTGTGGCTGTCGTTGGATCGGGCCCGGCTGGCCTGGCTGCGGCCCAACAGCTCACGCGCGCCGGCCACGACGTCGTGGTGTTCGAGCGCGACGACCGCATCGGTGGACTGCTCAGGTATGGCATCCCCGAGTTCAAGATGGAGAAGCGACACCTCGACCGCCGACTCGACCAGATGCGGGCTGAAGGCACCGAGTTCCGGGTGAATGCAAACGTGGGCATCGACGTCTCGGTGTCCGAGATTCTCGGGTTCGATGCGACGGTACTCGCCGGCGGTGCGACAGCTGCACGCGACCTCCCGATCCCCGGTCGTGAGCTGCGCGGGATTCATCAGGCCATGGAGTACCTGCCGATCGGCAACCGGGTGCAGCAGGGAGACCTCCCTGAGCCCACGATCACCGCGGCAGGCAAGCGCGTCGTGATCATCGGTGGCGGCGACACCGGCGCCGACTGTCTCGGCACCGCGCACCGCCAGGGCGCGCTGTCGGTGCACCAGTTCGAGATCCTGCCGCGCTGGCCCGAGCGACGCGCGGCCACGAATCCATGGCCCACGTGGTCAAACGTCTTCCGTGTGTCGTCGGCCCATGAGGAAGGCGGCGAACGCGTCTTCAGCGTGAACACGGAACGCTTCGTGGGCGACGAAGACGGCAACGTGCGCGCATTGGTCGCGTACGAGGTCGAGTTGATGGATGGCCGCTTCGAGAAGATCGATGGCACGGAATTCGAGCTGCCGTGCGACCTTGTCCTGTTGGCGATGGGATTCGTGGGTCCTGAACGGGTTGGATTGCTCGACAGCCTCGGCGTCGGCTTCGACGAGCGCGGCAACGTCGCTCGTGACAGCTCGTTCATGACCAGTGTGCCGGGCGTGTTCGCCTGCGGTGACATGGGGCGAGGCCAGAGCCTCATCGTGTGGGCGATCGCAGAGGGGCGCGCGTGCGCCGCCGGTGTCGACCGCCACCTCGTGGGGGAGACGCAGCTGGCAGCGCCCATCGAGCCTACGGCGCGTCCGCTGCTCTGACCGCGACGGCAGCGCCGGACGGAGTTTCAGTGCGATCGAGACCCCGCGCGTGACTCCAACTCGCCATTGACAGCGACCCCTCCCAATATCTACGATGATACGTCAAAAGAGCTATGCTCTTTAGCAATTGGGAGGAGGTCGTATGACCGACAACGACATGGTGGTTCCCGCGAAGGAGTTCAACGCGGAGGCGTTTCTGCCGGAAGATCTCCTCGCCGCCTGGATCCGGCCGCTGATCGCCGAGTTCATCGGGCCGTTCGCGCTGGTGTTCATTGGCGCGGGCGCGATATTGACGGCGATCACGCAGGGGTGGGCGGGAACGACCGGCGGCTTTCTGGTGATGGTGGCGCTGGCGCATGGCCTGGCTATCGGTCTGATGGTGGCTGCGGCGGGGCATATCTCCGGTGGGCACTACAATCCGGCGGTGACAGTCTCGCTGTTCATTGGCGGCAAGATAGGGCTCGTGAAGTCGGTCGCGTACATCATCGTGCAGCTGTTGGGCGCGACGGTGGCCGCGCTCATCCTGAAACAGATCTTCGATGACTCGGTAGCTGACTTGAAGTCGGCGGTCCCGGCCGTCAACTATGCAGCCGACCAGGATGGCGTGATCATCGGAAGGACGAACGCGTTCTATCTGGAAGTGATCGCGACGTTCTTCCTCGTGTACGTGATCCACGGCGTCGCCGTGGACTCGCGCGGCGCGCACGCGATCGCGCCGCTGGCGATTGGCCTGACGATCACGATGGACATCCTGATGGCCGGACCGCTAACCGGCGCGGCGATGAACCCCGCGCGGCACTTCGGCCCGGCGCTGGTCGAGGGCGAGTGGAAAGACGCATGGCTGTACTGGGCGGCGCCGATCCTCGGCGGCGGTCTGGCGTCGATCGTGCATAACTACATCTTCCTCCCGCGGTCTGTCGGGTTTCCGGAAGCGATGCCCGGCGAGCACCACGGGTAGGGACGCAGGGTACAGGGAGCAGATTGGAGGAGGAGGTTCCCGCCATGGCGGGAGCCTCTCTTAGCGCATGACGGTCATCTATCTTGCCATCGGCGGAGCGCTCGGGACGATCGCGCGATACGCCGTCGCGGACCGCGTCGGCGCGTGGACGGACTCCGGCGCGTTCGGCATATTCGCCGTGAACGTCGCGGGATCGTTCCTGATCGGGCTCTTCCTGACGCTCGGTCAGGAGCGGCTTGACCTGTCGTTCCACATGCGGATCCTGGTGGCGACGGGATTCCTCG
>CAZADU010000382.1:0-1725 GCA_964483945.1 uncultured bacterium | reverse complement strand
CGCGCGCCTCGTCATGCAGCGTCTGCTGGGCATGGCCGCCCGTGGCCCATCCCGTCGCACCGAGCCCGAACGCCAACATCGCAACCGCCAACCTGCTGTTCCTGACCGATAAGGGCCGCTGCTACTGGCTCAAGGTGCACGAGATCGAGCAGGCAGGACGCATGGCGAAGGGCCGCCCGCTCGTGAACCACCTCGAGGGCATGGGGCGTGACGAGCGCATGCAGGCGGTGGTCGCGGTGAAGACGTTCGACGACCAGCACTACCTGGTGTGCGCCACGCGCAAGGGCCTCATCAAGAAGACGCTGCTGTCGGCGTACAGCAACGTGCGCAAGATCGGCATCAACGCGGTGCTGCTCGAAGACGGCGACGCCCTGATCGAGGCGATGATCACCGACGGTACGCAGGACATCATCCTCGCCAAGAAGAAGGGCCTCGCGATCCGGTTCCACGAGAACGAGGTGCGCGCCATGGGCCGCACGGCATACGGCGTGAAGGCCGTGACGCTGGACGACGCCGAGGACGAGGTCGTGAGCATGGTCGGCGTGAGACGCCAGGCCACGCTGCTCGCCGTCACCGAGCACGGCTACGGCAAGCGCAGCGAGATCTCCGAGTACCGCGTCTCGCATCGCGGCGGCAAGGGCATCATCACCATCAAGACCACCGAGCGGAACGGCAACATCGTGGCCGTGAAGGAAGTCGTGGACGGCGACGAGCTCATGATCGTCACGCGGCAGGGTCAGTTGATCCGCATGCCGGTCAAGGGCATCGGGGTGATGGGCCGCAATACTCAGGGCGTGCGCCTGGTGAATCTGGCGGGCTCGCCCGAGGAGAGCGGCAACCTGCTGCCCGACACGGTCGGCGGCGTGACGCGCGTGGTGAGTGAAGACGACGACTCCGGCGTGGCCGGGATCGAGTCCGAGCCGGGGACCGAGCCGGAAGCCGGAACCGAGGCGCCACCCGAAGCCTGAGCGGCACGCGTGCGGCCGCGGGGGAGATTCCCGCGGCCGTTGCGCGGCACTCGATTGTGAAAACATTCACGAGCGACCAACTGCCGCTCGTTCGACCACGCCCGGCAGATGCCGGGGATGCACTCGTGCGGCGTCAGGCTGCCGCCACGGACCGGCGGATGAGGAACCATGTCGCACATCTCCGAACCCACGGTGCGCCGGCTGTCGCACTACTACCGCGTGCTCGAGGAAGTCGCCGCCGAAGGCAAGCGGATGATCTCGTCGCACCTGCTCGCCGAGCGTGAGGGCATCACGTCGGCGCAAGTGCGCAAGGACCTGTCGTCGTTCGGCTCATTCGGCCGGCGCGGGCTCGGCTACCACGTCGAGCACCTGCGCCAGGAGATCCGCACGCTGCTGGGCCTCGACCGCCGCTGGAGGGTGTGCGTGGTGGGTGCGGGGCACATCGGCAGCGCGCTGCTGGGCTACCGAGGTTTCGCCGACCAGGGCTTCGACATCGTGGCCGTATTCGACGCCGATGCCGACCGAGTCGGCCGCACGGTGGAGGGACTGATCGTGCGCCCCGTGTCGCAACTGTCGGCGAAGGATGCGTTCGAGATCGGCGTCATCGCCACGCCGCTGCGTGCCGCACAGGCCGTCGCGGACGCGCTGGTGGCCGCCGGTGTGCACGGCATCTTGAACTTCGCGCCGCGCAAGCTGCGCGTGCCCGAGGGCATCATGCTGCGCAATGTGGACATGACGATGGAGTTCGAGAGCCTGT
>CAZADU010000381.1:0-2236 GCA_964483945.1 uncultured bacterium | reverse complement strand
AGTTTCTGACGTTCACCTATGAGCTTCCCGCAGGTATGGTATCCGCCGATACGTTCTGGAACGGCGCGCGCATACAGATGGTGCTGATATCCATGGCTGGCTATGCCGGCTTTGTGTATCTGTATTTAAAATTCAAGAATACGCAGCCCGCCATTCCCTATTTCGTGCTGATCACAGTCGGAATCATCCTAGCCCAATTCATGTCTGTGCCCATGTTGTCTATGGAAGACACGGATCTTAAGCTCTCGTTGCCGTTTCCGCATTTTGATAGTCCGTTAACAGCGGTCTATATGCTTGGATTTGCCGTGATGCTGGCCATGATTGATGTAATCGAACAGGTGATGAGCAACGCCGCGATTGAAAAAATCGACCCGCTGAAGCGTAAATGTAACAGCAATAACAGTCTGCTTGCCATCTGGATCGCCAACATGGGGGCAAGCTTCTTCGGTGGCATGACCAATCTGGACGGTCTGGCAAAAAGCACCACCAATAGGCTGGCTGGGGCTCATACCAAGTTTTCCGTTCTGATCATTGGCTGTATGGTGACCTTCTTTACGTTCAATGTCGAATATCTGGCCTATCTGCCGAAGTTTGCCTTGGCGTCGATCATGATATTCACGGGCTGGAAGATGATTGAGGGACTCATACATGTGACCCATCACGGTCCCTATGCGATGATCCTGGCTATTTTATGCGGTGTACTGGTCTTCCAGGTGGGAATTTTCGAGGGCTTGCTGATTGCCATGGCCGTGCACGGCGGTGTTCACTACATGATGTATGCCAATCTCGATAAAATGCCTGGAAGGGATATTGTCAAACGGTACATTGATGACCTCAAGAAGAGCGGCAGTGGCGATATTACCTAACCAACCTGGCTCATACTGATCAAGCGGCCTGTCATTGAGGACAGGGGGATAGAGTTTCCTGTCCTTCACGACCAAATCCCAGGTTCAAGAGGGAGCACCATTATGTTCATGAAAGTTATGGTGGCGATCGACGGGAGCGAGACTTCTCTGGAAGCATTAAAGGAAGCGAAGAACATTGCCGCTTCCTATCATGCCACCCTACGCATCGTCTACGCCGTTGGGAATTCAGATGACGCCGATCAACAGGCCGGCCTCAAGCTGTTGGAGCATGCCAAGTCTGCTGTCGGTGATGGGCTGGAAGTAGAAACCCGTTTACTGCAAGCTGAAGCCGAATATGGCCTTCTTAATGGTGTTACAGAAGCCGTTACCAGTGCTGCCAAAGAATGGGGTGCCGACCTGCTGGTGGTGGGAACAGCGAATCGTCGAGGGTTGGAACGCCTGGTTATCGGCTCGGTAGCCGAACAGTTGGTAGCCAAGGTGGACGCATCCATTCTCTTGGTTCGCCCACGGTAAATCGTCGATCGTCTGGACTGACTCGGCTGCAGGTGTAAAAAAATTGAAACCAGATTCTGTTTCTCTTCCCGATGGCTGGTTGACGTCGGTTGGTTTGTTTATGGATGCAGCCTTGTGAATGAACAAGCCTCCATTGCACCGGCCTAGCCGCTTCGTTCCCTGGCCGGTGTGCAGGTCCTGCCGCTCTTATGTTAGCCCTTGAATCATGATGCGCGCCATGAGCACCTCCGATCTCCGATAGCACCTCCGTTACATCGACGCACAGATCGGTCTGGCCAGACCGATATATCGGAAGACAAACACGCCGGCACTCTCCCTTCCGTGCGTTTTGGTATTGCGGGAGTCTGGGCTACGTGTGTCGCAGACTCTACCCCTCCACCAGGCTAACCAGCTCTCTCATCGGACGGATCATTTCTTGCGAAGTCCGATAGCCGAGCATAGATGCACAGGTCGTGGTGTAGCCCGTGTGTCGATGCACGGGAAGTTCGCCACGTCGAGAAACACGCTCGTTCGCTGGGACCTCCGAGTTGCAACCTTCCGCGAATTTGTTGGGAAATTTCAATTGTCCGTTCGCAGCGCAGTCTTCAAACAGTCTGGACCCTGATTTGCAAAGACGACCGGTTGAGGGAACGGATGGTCCGCTCACCCTTGCTGCTTAAGGGAGGTTATTCAATGGGCACACAGCATATCGTGACGATGTTACCGGGAGAGGGCACTGGCCCTGAAATTTGCGAAGCGGTCCGGCTGGTGATCGATGCGAGCGGTGTCGATATCAAATGGGAGTACGAAGAGATCGGACTGGACTGCTTGGAGAAGCATGGCACGTTGTTGCCGGACAAGACGGTCCAAGCCATCGC
>CAZADU010000380.1:0-4585 GCA_964483945.1 uncultured bacterium | reverse complement strand
GTTGCTCTTCGGGCTGCGGCGGCGGCGGCGACTGAGCGTCCTCACGACGCCGGAGAAGGTTCTCCTGCGCGCGGCGCGCCCTCGAGGCTGTTGAGGAAGTGCTCGTCGGCGATCGCCGACATACTGAAGCTCGAGTGGATGTCGAGTTGGTCCTTGATCCGCTGTGCCATGGACTCGTCGAAGATGCGCAGGATCAGTCGCAAGCCGGGGTCGAACGAGCGGGCGTTCAGGCCGACCTCGATGTTCACGAAGTCGTTGCCGATCAGCGAGTACAGCGCCTTGGCGTGTTTCACGCCGGCATCCTCGAGGACACGGGGAGAGCGGGCATCGCCGATGTAGACGTCGGCACCGAGCGAGCGCAGGTTCTCGATCGCGTCGGAGGCCTCCTTGTGGTCCACCACGAGCAGGCGTTCGCCTCGTCGCAACAGGGCCTCTCCCACGAGGAAGCCCAGGCGTCCGACACCGCACAGGATGATGTGGCCGCGCTGGTTGTGTTTTCGGCGGCCCAGCGCCATCTGCACGCGCTGTTTGATGATCTTGTCCACCGTGAGTGAGAAGATCATCCAGATGAACACAGTGGACGTGAAGATCAGCGCGATCCCGACCAGTTTGCTGGTCGAACTCGACTGCGCCAGCGAGATGTCTCCGTAGCCCACCGTGGCCGTGGTGACGACCACGAAATAGAACGCGTCCAGCCACGACAGTTGTTCGGCGCGATGGAAATAGGCGGTCGCCGCGAACAGCGCCATCGCGAAGCCAGCGGCAAGTGCGGGAATGAGCGAATCGCGTCGCGCGCGCGCGCGCCTGCGGGCAGGCGGGCGCCGGGCGTGGCGGAGGCCCTGTCGGAGCGGTTGGTCCAGCGCGCCTACGAACACCTGCGTGGCGATGCGTGCGGGGCTCAGGACACGAAGGTGCGGGTTGGCCGCCTGAAGGTGCGGGGCGATGTTCTCGTTGAACATCGAAGCCACGATCGGGATCCGGGCCTTCAACGAGGAGAGCACGATCGCCAGTTCGAAGTTGCGGTCGTCATCGTCGTCCACGAGGATGGCCGCGGACAGCGACTCGAGATCGACGGTCGCGATCGCCGCGCGGATGGCCTCGTATCGCGAAGCATGCCCCCCGGACCCGGCCACCGCATCGCCGGGCCAGCGGATGGGGTGGAGTCCACGAGCCTCGGCGAGGGCGCGCACGCGCTGAGCCAGATGGCCCGACCCCACGACGAGAATCGATCCTCTTGTCATGTCCCGGCGGCGCCTCGGGTGGACGTCGAACAGCGTGCCTACGCGCGCAGCGTGACGAACCCGGCCGGCCTCGGCAACTGACTCGGCGCTGCCGTGGTGCGCGACCTCGTCTCAGTCGCTCGGCGGGGGTTCGCCTCCGCCGTCACCCGCCGGCTTCTTCTTGCCGCAGCCGCAATCGCCGCACTTGTGGTACGGGCCGGGCGGCAGGTCCTCGTAAGCGAGCCGGTGCTCGACCCCTTCGTCGTCGCGCACCCACACCGCTTCACTGTAGGAGTCCGTGCGCGTCACCACCACCGGCCCCTTGCCGGTGGGGATCTTCGTGCCCACGGCCGGCATTCGCGCCGCACTGTCGCGGTACTGCGCCAGCTCGTAGGACAGGCAGCACATCAGGCGGCCGCACGCGCCCGAGATCTTGGACGGGTTCAGGGACAGGTTCTGCTCGCGCGCCATCTTGAGCGTGACCGGGTGGAAGCCCTTCATCCACGTCGAGCAGCAGAATGCGCGCCCGCACGGACCGCAGCCGTCCACTCGCTTGGCCTGGTCGCGCACACCGATCTGGCGCAACTCGATGCGCGTCTGGAACCGGCTGGCGAGGTCCTTGACCAGCTCGCGGAAGTCCACTCGCTGCTCGGCCGTGAAGAAGAACGTGATGCGGTTGCGCCGGAACGCCACCTCGACCTCGGACAGGTCCATCTTGAGCTCGCGAAGCTCGATGCGCTCCCGGCACCACCCGAACGCCTCGTCCTCGAGCGCGCGGTTGTGGTCGTCCTGGTCGAGATCCTCCTCCTCGGCCTTGCGGATGATCTCGCGCGTCACGTTGCCCGGCTTCTTGAGGGCGATGAGCGTGGGGTCTTTGAGGAGGATGGTGGCGAGGGTTTCACCGTGCTCGCCCTGCACCACAACGCGGTCGCGCAGGCGCAACCACAGGTGCCGCGAGTTCAGCATGAATTCCCGGCGCGAGCCGCGCAGGGAGACCTGGATGATCTCCGACATGGCCGGACCTCTATAGCGGGTGGACCACCCGCTTCACGCCGCTCCTGAGACAAGCGACGGGGATGCTCGACAAAGGCGATCTTGGCGTCCCGAGCACGGGCAAACGGCTCCGCGGCGGGCTATCCGAAAGGCCCTCATGGCAAGGGCTCGTGTGCGTCCGATTCTAGCAGAATCGGTCGTGGTGCTCTCTGGGCGAAGCAGGCGGCTGGAACAGGCTCGGGTGTCCTAGATGTCCCAGCGGGCCGTGGCGTGCGCCGGCCAGGCGCCTTCGCCGGCGCGGCTGCCACCCACGCGGGCGAGTGCTGAGAACAGCGTGAGGTCGGCCGAGACGTTGCCGTCGATCGCCCGGATGGCCTCCTCGATCACCAGCAACCGGCGGCGGAGCTCGGTGGCATCGAGCCGCTCGGCGAGCGGCTGCAGCAGCTTGACCAGATCGCGATTCACGATCGCCTCGGGGGGGGCACCGTGGCGCAGCCGCAGGATGTCGCGGATCCAGAGCTGCAGGAACTCGAGTGTGAGCCGCAGCCGCTCGCGGCCCGCTTTTCCGAATCCGGTGAGCTTCTGCACCGCGGCCCACAGCTTGATGGCGTCCCCCTCGAGCGCGGGGCCCAGCAGCGCCAGTGCGGCATCGCGCTGCTCCTTCATGCTGGGCTCGGCATCACGCATGGCGAGGGCGCGCGCCAGCGAGCCGCCGGCAAGGGCGGCCAGCATGCGCACCTTGTCGTCAGGTGCCACACCGGCCGCGTCGCGCAGCACGTCGCGAATGACGGTTTCGGAGAGCGGTGCGAAACGCACGCGCTGGCAGCGCGAGCGGATGGTGACCGGTACGCGCGCCAAGCGCGACGTGGTGAGCACCCACACGGTGGAAGCGCCGGGCTCCTCGACGCTCTTCAAGAGCGCGGAGAATTGATCCTCGCGCATGCGGTCGCAGTCGCGCACGACCACGATGCGGCGCGAGGCGGTGTGCGGGCGGTAGGTGAGCTCCTCGAGCAGCTTGCGCGTCTGCGAGATGCGGATGCTCGCCGCCTTCTCGTACTGGAACACGTGCAACGGATTCTCGCGCATCGTCTCGTACGTCGTGACGATGGTTTCGTCGAGCGTCTTCTCCTCGCCCGAGAGCGGGAACACGAACTTCAAGTCGGGGTGCTGAAGCGTGCCCGAGAGCCGGCAGCCACGGCACTCGCCGCACGCGTCATCGGCGCCCTCCGCGGCGTCGGACGGTGCGTCGCCAAACAGCGAGGGGCCGGCGTCGACGGGCGCGGCCCCGTGCACGCGCTCGCACAACGCAGCGCGTGCGAACGCGAGCGCGGCGGTGCACTTGCCGACGCCGGCGGGGCCGTGGAACAGGTACGCGTTGGCGTACCGGCCGCGGGTGACGAGGCCGCGGAGGAAAGTCGAGACGTCGGGTTGGCCGAGGAGGGTCGCGAGCTTGATGTCGAGCATGGCGCGGTATTCTAGACCAACGTTTGGCTGTGTGTGTTCGGTTGCTCAGGGCTCGTCGTTCGACTGGATCCGCCGTGGGGGTCGAGGGCCCTTGAATCGAGGGCGGGGACCCCGTCGCCTGCTCAGTCCCGCCCTATCAATCGATCTCCGCTCTCGCCCCTTCCCTCGATTCAAGGGCCCTCGACCCCCTTGCGCAGGGGCATGACGAGGGCACGGCTACGGCCACCGGCACCGCCACCGTCACCGCCCGGCCATGGCAGTGGCAGTGGCTGCGGCTCTCGCCCCACTGGTGTCCGACCTAGCGCACGCTGGGCTGCTCCGGGCGCATGTGGGTCTTCGCCCAGGTGGCGAAGTCGGTGAACCCGCCGGGCACCAAGGCGCGGGCGGCGGCGATGTGGCGTTCGCGGTCGGGGCCGAAGTAGGTGTGCGCCTCGAAGTACTCGAACATCTCGCGCATTTCGCGAGCACCCGGGTAGAATCTGTCATACGTCTCGGCGGGCACGCGCAGCACCTGGAGGTCGTGGCCCTGGGCATTCAGCGTGCTCGTGAAGTCGTTCCACGAGTAGATCCCTCCGCACACGCCGAGCGTGCTGCCGTCGGGCAGCGCCTCGCCCACGGCGAACGCCGCCGCGACGGCGCGTCCGATCTCGCCGGGGTCCCCGGCGTGGATCACGCGCGCGGCCGTGTCCATGGGCACCGCCCAGCCCCGGCCGCCGATGGGCAGTGGCTGCGGCGGCATCATCGTGGTGAGGTTCGTGTAGTAGAACGGCGCCTCGACGAACGTGTGCCGCGCGAATCCCGCCGCACGCACCGCGTCGTCCACACGCGCCTTGCCGGTGAAGTGCAGGACGTGCAGCTTGCCGCCGGACAGCTTCTCGACATTGGGCAGTGTGGACCATACGAAGTGC
>CAZADU010000379.1:0-1969 GCA_964483945.1 uncultured bacterium | reverse complement strand
GCCCGCGGCCGAGCCCGCGCCCAACGTGGACTCGTCGTTCATGGCAACCCCCGACACGGCGAGCGCGCCGCCCGCGCACTTGGAGCCACCCGGGTCGCCCGAACCCGGCGAGCCGCTTCCCGAGTCACCACCGCCGGGACCCGAGCCGCCGCTGGCAGATTCGTTCGCGGTCCTGCCGCGGCGAGTGGGGCGTTAACACGCAGACTCTTCGCAGCGTCTATCTGATACGCCGGGTCTTCGGACCCGGCCTCCACGGAGAAACCGATCTGAAGCTCACCCGAACGGCTCCCGCCGCCGCCGAGGCCCGTGCCTGCCGCGCCTGATCGCGACGGGCGGTCCGACGCTGCGCTCGTGACCGCTGCGCGCGCGGGTGAGCGCGCGGCATTCGGCGCGCTTTACGAGCGCCACGCGCGCATGGTGCAAGCCGTGCTCTGTGCTCGCGTCGCACCCGACGGAGTGGCGGACCTTGTGCATGACGTTTTCCTCACGGCCATGGGAAAGCTCGACTCGCTTCGAGACGGCGCCGCGTTCGCGGGCTGGCTCGCGGTCATCGCGCGCCGACGCGCGGCCGACTGGCGCCGGCGCCGGCGCGACGTCGTGCCGCTGGAGGACGCCGCGAACGAGCTGGCCACGGACGACGGGCCGGCGCGAGAGGAGCGCGCAGGCGCCGAAGCGGCACTGGTGGTGATCGCCTCGCTGCCCGAGGCGTACCGCGAGACCTTGATGTTGCGATTCGTCGCGGGGCTCTCGGGCCCCGAGATCGCCGAACGTACCGGGCTCACGCACGGCTCGGTGCGCGTGAACCTGCACCGTGGAGTGGCGCTCTTGCGCGAGCGCCTGGGAAGGGGTGATGCGCGTGCGTGAGTCGGATGACCTGAAGCGCGCCACTCACGGCGAGGCGCTGTGGACCGCTCGCGGCGAACTTCCCGAAGCCCTGGCGAAGCTCGAGTCGAGCCTTGCCAACCTGCCGCTGCCCGCCGAACCCGACTGGGGCCGGGTCGTGCGCGAGCCCGTGCGCGTGAGCTTCCGCCCCATGGCGCTGGTGTGGGTCGCGGCCGCTGCGTGCCTCGTGGTGGCGATCGGTGGCGAGTGGCTGGTGCGCGACGCCTGGCACGTGGAGACACTTCAGGGCCGCGTCACACAACGCGGGCCGTCACTCGCCGGCCGGCTGCCCGCGGGCGGCACGTGCCAAACGGATGCGGGTTCGCGCGCTCGCGTGCAGGTGGCGGGGCTCGGGCAGCTCGAGCTGGAGCCCGGCACCGTGCTGCGCCGCGTACCGGGCAAGCGCGGCGAGACGCGGCTCGCGCTCGAACAAGGCACGCTGCACGCCAGCATCGTCGCCCCGCCGCGCGTGTTCGTGGTCGAGACGCGCGTCGGCGTGGCCACGGACCTGGGCTGTGCCTACACGCTGAGCGTCGATACCACGGGCTCGGGGAGCCTGCGCGTGACCGAGGGCCGCGTCGCGTTCGCCGACCACGGCCGCGAGGCGTTCGTGCCCGCGGGCGCGTGGTGCCCGCTTACGAGCGCGGGAGTGGGCGTGCCGAGGCGCGACTACGCCTCGGATCGGTTCCTCGCGTTGCTCGAGTCGTTCGACCAGCCCGCGTGCGCGTCCAACACGCTCGACAGCGTGCTCGCCGCCGCCGAGCCAAGCGATGCCATCTCGCTCTGGCACCTGTTGCCACGGGTGACGGGCGATGATCGCACCAGCGTGGCGTTGCGCATGGCCGAGCTGATCGAGCTGCCCGCGGACGTCCCGATGGAGCGTGTGCTCGAGCTGGAGCCGGCCGCACTCGACGCATGGTGGGGTGCCATCGGCATGGGTGAGGCCGGTGCGTGGCGCAGCGGCGTGGCGAGGAAAGGCGTGCTCGCGCGTTAGGCGGCGTTCCAGCATGGCACAGCCAAGGGCCCCGTCCCGGGAGCAGCTTGCCACTCGGCCGCCGTGTTCCCCCGGCAGACTCTGTGGTCAAGC
>CAZADU010000378.1:0-2854 GCA_964483945.1 uncultured bacterium | reverse complement strand
CTTCACCGCCAAGAACCCCGACTACGTCAACCAACTCGGGTTCGACGCCGACATCCTCGCGGCCAACGGCGTGCTCGGCAACGGCAGCACCAGTGCGACCATGTCGCTGAAGAGTGCGAGCGATCGTTACTACGCGGGTGCGATCCTATTCAAGACCGAGATCTTTGTGCCCAAGTTCGATGCCTCGAACTTCCGCAAGACCGTGCTCGACGTGAACGGCGGCGGCGTGCGCCCGGGCGACGTGCTCGAGTACACGGTCACGGCGCGCAACGTCGGCACTGACGCCGCGTTGCAGACCGTGCTGCGCGACACCCTTGCGGCCACGCTCACGTACGTCGCGGGCTCGTTGCGCGTGTCGGCGGGCGCGAACGCGGGGGCCAAGACCGATGCCGTGGGTGACGATCAGATGGAATACGCCGCCGCCACCCGTGTGATCACGGCGCGCGTGGGTACCGGGGCGAATGGTTCGGTCGGTGGGCAGCTCGACGTGAACGCCAGCACCAGCATCGTGTTTCGCGCGCAGGTCACCTCACCCGCCGTCACCGGCACGGCGGTGGCGAACCAAGCGGCTCTCGCCTGCCTCGGCGCCCAGCTGGGCCAGCCGCTCTCCGCGGTGAGCGACGGCGATAGCCTGACCGCGGGCGAGCAACCGACGGTGCTGAGCACCGTGTCCTCGCCGATCACGGGCACCGTGTTCGAGGACGTGAACTATGGCGGCGGTGCGGGCCGTTCGCTCGCCTCCGCCGCGGGCGCCGGTGTGGCCGGGGCACGGGTCGAACTCTACGACGCCTCCGGCAATTACAAGGGTGCGGCCACGACCGACGCCGCCGGGCTCTACTCGCTGGACGGCTGGTCACCCGGGCTCTACTCGGTGCGCGTCGTCAACGCCAGTGTGACCAGCACGCGACCGGGCACAATAGCGGGCCTCCTGCCCGTGCAGACCTACCGCACCGATGCCACGGGCTCGCCCACGGGTGTCGCCGACCGCGTCGGCGGCGAGGCGCCGCAGCTGTTGGATGCGCCTGCCAACGTGACCGACGCTTCGCTCGGTTCGCTCACCACGGCCACCACCACCGCGCAGTCGGTCACACCTGCCACACTCGGCACGGTGACGTCGAGCGGCGTGGACTTCGGGTTCAACTTCAGCACCATCGTGAGCACACGCGACGCCGGGCAGGGCAGCTTGCGGCAGTTCATCCTGAACGCCAACACGCTCGGGAACAGCGGGCTCTCGCAGGCCGGGCTTGCTCCGGGGGTGGAGACCAGCGTGTTCATGATCCCCGACGGTGCCGCGCATCCGGGACTGCGCGTAGGGCTGCCCAGCGCACTCACCGGCGGCGTGGCGCGCATCGCGCTGCAAGGCGCGCTGCCTGCGATCACCGGTGCGCTGACGCGCCTGGACGGCGGCACGCAGACCACGAATGTCGGTGAGACGAACCCGGCGCTGCTGGGTGGCGGATTCGCCGCCGGCGTTGACGCGCTCGCGACCGCCGTCCTGAGCGGCCCCGAACTGGAGTTGAGGGCGGTCTCGGGTGTGGCCATCGGGCTCGACGTGCAGGCCGCAGACGTGACCGTGGCTCGCATGGCACTGCTCGCGCTCGGCACGGCCGCGGGTAGCGACGCCAGCGCGCTCGTGCGCGTGGGCGCCTCGGCCCATCGCGTGATGCTCGACCAGTTGGTGCTGGGTGCAACTGCTGTCGCGTTCGCGGACCCCGGCGCGGGCCTGCGTGCGGCCGCCGACCACGTGCGCGTTCTGGGTGCAGACGGCGGCACGGTGCGCGACTGCCTGATGGGCTTCGGCGCGGGCAGCGCGGTCGCACTCACCGCCGGCTCCGACGCCTGGCGGGTGGACGGCTGCGTGTTCAGCTTGAATGCCGCCGGCAACGCCACGCTCGGCCAGGTGGTGTTGGCCGCGAGTGGCACGCTCACGATGACCCGCACCCTGGTGCAGGGCGGCGACGGACCAGGATTGGATGCGCTCACGGCCACGGGTGGAGTCTCGCTCACGAACGTCACGCTCCGCGGCAACGGCCGCGCTGGCAGCGGGGTCACGGCGGGGGCCCCCCCCGGCGGTCCGGGCGGCTCGCTCGCGCGCTGCGTGCTGGACGCCAACTTCGGCGCTGGCGCGCAGGTGACCGCGAGTGCCAACGGCTGGACGCTCACGCGCAACTCATTCTCGGCGAACGGCACCGTGCCCGCTTCCGGCGGCGGGGCCGCGTCGGGCCAGATCGGCATCGACCTCCAGGCTGCGGGAGATCTCGTGGCTTCGGGCAGCGCGCCGTACGTCACGCGCAACGACGCCGGCGACGCCGACGGCGGCGGCAATTCGCTGGCGAACTTCCCCGTGCTGGAGAGTGCGATCCTCGCCAACGGCCTGTTCAGTGTGAGCGGCTGGGCGCGCCCGGGTGCGACGATCGAGTTGTACGTGAGCGATGGCGACGCGAGCGGGTTCGGCGAGGGCCGCACCTGGCTGGCCGCATTCACCGAAGGCTCGGCCGCCGACCTCGACGCGGGTGTGACGGCGTACGCTCCGCCGGTCAACGGCCTCGACAAGGGCAGTGACGCCACCAGCCGGTTCCGTTTCACCCTGGCGGTGCCGGCCGGTGTGGCCTCGGGTGTCGCACTCACCTCCACCGCCACGCTGGCCGCGAGCGGCACGTCGGAGTTCTCCGGCCGCGTCAGGGTGGAAGTCGGCGTGAGTGTGTCGGGGGTCGTGTTCGAGGACCTCGACCACGACGCACAGCAGGACGCGGGCGAGACCGGAAGCGGGTTGGCGCTGTGGGCCAAGCTCGTGCCCGCCGGCGGTAGCGCGGCCACGCAGGTCGCAGCCGTCGCACCACTGGGCGGCTACGCG
>CAZADU010000377.1:0-2330 GCA_964483945.1 uncultured bacterium | reverse complement strand
TGCCGGGCGTGCGCTCGAGCTCGGCGGCCACGCGGGCGGCGAGGACGCCCAGCGAGTCCAGCGACGTGCCGGTGATGCGCAGCGCGATGGGGGCGTCGATGGGCGGGCCCTGCTCGAACTCGCGCACGGCCAGCTCGGCGCCGGGGTAGCGCGCGAGCTCGGTGCGCAGCGAGTCCAGCATGCGGGGCGTCTGCTTCTGGTCGTAGTGGTCGAGCATCACGAACAGCTGCCCCACGCGCGGGCTGTCCACGCGCGGGATGACGTTGTAGTAGATGGTGGGGTTGTCGTGGCCCACCGACGTGTAGAGCGCTCGCACGTCGTGGCGCTTGGCCAGCACGGCCTCGGCATGGCGCGCGGCGGCGTCGGTCACGGCGATGCTCGCGCCCTCGGGCGCGGTGATGTCCACGCGGAACTGCGGCGTCTCCGCCTTGGGGAAGAGCGAGAACCCGACCATGGGCACCATCAGGAACGCGCCCGCCACGAGTGCCGCCGACAGGCCCAGCGTGCGGCCGGGGTGCTTGAGCGCACGGTCCAGCACGGGCGCGTACGTGGCGTGGATGCCGCGGTCGAACGCCTGCAGGAACCGGTTGCCGTGCTGCGAGGGGGCCTTCTTCCCGAGCAGCAGCGTGCTCAGCCACGGGATGATCGTGAGCGAGACGAACAGCGACGCCAGTACGGTCACCACCACGGCCACGGGCAGCGAGCGGATGAACATGCCGGGCCCGCCGGGCAGGAACAGCAGCGGCACGAACGCGAACAGCAGCGTGGCGGTGGCGCCCAGCACGGCGACCCAGATCTGCTGCGTGCCCTCGATGGCGGCGTCCAGCAGCGAGCGGCCCTCGCGGCGGAACCGGATGATGTTCTCCACCACGACGATGGAGTCGTCCACCAGCAGCCCCAGCGCGATCACCATGCCCACGATGGTGAGCTGGTTGAGCGTGAACCCCAGCCAGTAGAGCGCGGTGATGCCGATGGCGAGCGAGAGCGGGATGCTGATCATCACGACGAGCCCCGCACGCAGCCCCAGCGGCAGCAGCGTGAGGGCCACGAGCAGGATGGCGATGCCGAAGTCCTCGCCCAGCCGGCGCAGGCGGTGCGAGACGTTCTCGGCCTGGTCGAACGCCCACTCCAGCTTCACGCCGGCCGGAAGCGTCCGCTCGAACGAGCCCAGCTCGCGCGCGACGGCGTCGCGCACCGCCTGCACCGTGGTGCCGCGCTGCTGCTGCGCGGTCACGAACGCGGCGCGCTCGCCGTTGAAGCGGGCTCGGTACGTGCTGTCAGCGTAACCCCAGCGCACGTCGGCCACGTCGCCCACGCGCACGAGCCGGCCGGCCTGGCCGCGGATGACGGTGCCGCTGATCTGCTCGAGCGTCTCGTAGCTGCCCGAGGAACGCACACTGTAGTTGCGGCCGCCGGCCTCGACGCTGCCTGCGGGGATGTCGGCGCTCTCGCCGCCGATCGCCTGCAGCACCTCGCCCACGGGCATCCGGAGCGCGGTCAGCCGGCCCAGGTCCACAGCCACGTCCACCTGCCGCACGGGTGCGCCCCAGCGCTCGGCCGTGCGAACCCCGGTGACGGCGCGCAGCCGGTCGGTGAGGTGCTCGGCGAGCGAGTCCAGCGTGCGGTAGTCGGTGTGCGGGGCCACCAGCGCCAGTTGCAGGATGTTCACGTCCAGCGTGCTGGACTTCTCCACGTCGAAGCGCACCAGTTCGGCGGGCAGCGAGGGGCGCAGTGCGTTCATCTCGCGGATGACTTCGTCGTACTTCTTGTCGGGGTCCTCCTCGGGCTGGAACGCGACACGCGTGGTGGCCACGCCGTCACGCACGCGGCTGGCGATGCTCTTCACGTCGTCGAGTTCGTCCAGCCGCTTCTCGACCTCGGTCACGACCAGGCGTTCGAGGTCGGTGGGGCTGGCGCCCGGCAGGATGCTGACCACGGTGAACTCGGGGAAGGCGATGGGCGGGTCCTCGAGCCGCGGGATCGCGTTCCACGCCGCGAGCCCGAGGGCGCCCAGCATCGCGAACAGCACCACCGTGAACTGCCAGTGGCGCACGGAAAATGCGGTCAGCCTCATCGCAGCACCTCCACGCGGTCACCCGCGTCCACTCGCCCGGCGCCCTCGGTCACCACCATCGCCACGCCGTCCAGGCCGCTGGCGATCGCCGCGCGTGAGCCCGCGAGGAATGCGAGTCGGACGACCCGCCGCTCGGCGCGCTGGCCATCGGCCGACAGCGTGTACACGCTCGCCTGTTCGCCGTGCGCCTCGAGCAGCGACTCCACCGGCACCAGCGCGACCGCCTGACTCGCGCGCGGCCGGATCTCCACGCGGC
>CAZADU010000376.1:0-3885 GCA_964483945.1 uncultured bacterium | reverse complement strand
GCCTCGGCGATGCTCAACGCGAACGCGCCGGCGACCGGGGACTTCTCGGGGGGATCGTCGCCCAGTGCGTGGGGGAGCAGGGCGCCGTGCAACGTTCCCCGGGACATGCCATACCAAGTCATGAGTGCGGACCCCATGCTTACCGAGCGGTCGCGTGTGAACCAGAGCGGCAGGAACGTCCCGGCGCTTGCGGTCACGAGATAGGTGCCCGTGATCACCTCGGATGACGCGTTCTCATCGAAGAACAAGTAGGGGATCGCCCAGCCGTAGAATCCGAAGCACATCGCGGTCGTCGCGGTGACGAACAGCGGCCGCCCGGACGAGTCGATCGTCGGTGTTGTCTTGTACTCGGCCAATCCCGACGTCACCAGGCCGCGCACCGAATCCGCACCCGCTGCGGTGAGCGGGATGCGCTCGCGCGAGAGGCTGGCCCCGATGAGCGAGGAGACCTCGAGCACGTAGCTCGAGTCCGCGAGCTGGAACAGCCGCGCTTCCTGGAAATCAGGCCGGTCGCTGAACATCCGGATGCGGCGGGCAAGCGCGGCGTCGATGCGTTGCACGCGGCCCTCGCGATCGAGTGGCACCTGCACATCGGCGGCCGCGCCGATGTCCGCGACGAGCATCGACGCGATGAGTACCGCGGAAACGACGATGCGCACGACGACCTCCCCGAGCGGAGCGCACAGGTCCAGACGCGGGGCCGCCCATTCGTGGGTGCATCCTGGCGTTTCGGTGGGCCCGGGGGCTGGCTTCGCTCGCACGGAGTTGCACAAGGGGTGCAGTCTCGCGGAGCACCGTCACGGTGCCGGGACGCTACGCCTTGTCGGCATCGGCGGCGAGGCCTTTTGTGCAGACGAATCCCATTTGCGTCGCGGGCGTTCGCGTGAGGACCGGCACCATCCGGTCGCGGCGCTTGGCTCGAACTGCCGCGCCACTTCTGCGTTACCGCGAATTCGCATGCATGAGACGCCGCAATCGAATGGGCACCGGAGCAGGCGCCGGGAGGTTCTGGGTCTCGTCCTGCGCCCGCTAGAACCAGAGCGCTTGGTAAGCGACGCCCAGCGTGCCGAAGTCGTCACCCACGCGTGTGGACGCGCCGTAGCTGTAGGTGATCTTCACCGACTGCCGCGTGGTGATGCCGAGGGCAACCAGAGCGCCGACGCGCTTGTTGTCCTGGCGCGCCGTGGCGGGACCACCGTTCGTGTGCGAAGCCCCACCCCAGAACCATGTACCGTCCAGCGCCGCCCAGGACCGCCTGGCGAACGTGTAACTCACATGCCCCTGCACGCTGCTCAGCGGATCCTGCTGTCGCCGCGCGGTGCCGGCGGGGTAGGCCTCGGGGTTCGCGGTGAAGAACCACGTGCCGGCGTAGAGGTCCGTGTACCACTTGCGCCGCCAGTTCCACGACACTCCGGCCTCGGGCTTGAAGCCCCAGCGATTCGCTCCGAGGTTGATGAGCTTGTCGGGTGAGTTCTGCCCCGTGGGCGCCGACACCGTGAGGCTCACGCCCGCGACGACGCTGCTGGGAGTGCGGCGGGCGAAATCCTGGGACCTGAGTGCAGCCGCGCCGATCAGGTTCACCGACAGCTTCGCGCGCATGTCGCCGGTCCCGGAGCGCGTCACAGTGCTGTCCGTGCCCACGAGCTTGCCGCTGAACTCGCCATGGATATACGGCATGGCCACCACGACGAGCGACTGGAAGCCGGCCAGGCCGAACGTGCGCCCGTAGGCCAGCGCGGCACCGTCCAGATCCGCCTGAGCGTCGGTGATGGGCACCGAGGGGTCGAACACGAGCGAACCCCACGAGCGCAGATAGCTGACGACTGCGATGTTGGCGCCCACCGGAGACGCGGAATAGGCGCGCGGTTCGAGTTCCTGTGCCGCCGCGCTCAAGTGACTGATGAGCAGGCAGAGCCAGGCGGCGAAGTATCGGTGCATGGTTCTCATGTCGCCATACTCTCAGGAATCAGGTGCGGCGGGAATCCTGGCGAGGGGTGGCGCCTTGCGACGCCACGCGACCCGACCACGCCCGACCGTTGTCGCTGTCGCGCTGTGTGCCATGTGCCCTAGACTCGCGCTCGTGGAGACTCCGCACATTTACGTGGACGCCGACGCCTGCCCCGTGAAGGGCGAAGTTTCGCGCGTCGCCGATCGTCACGACCTGCCCGTCACCTGGGTGGCCGGCTCCTACATGCGCGTACCCGAAGGCGGTCGCGTGCGCATCGAGGTGGTCGCACAGGGCTTCGATGCCGCGGACGACTGGATCGTGGAGCACGCGTGCGCAGGGGACATCGTCGTGACCGCCGACATCGCGCTCGCCTCGCGCTGCCTGGCCAAGGGCGCGGCGGCATTGGGCACGACCGGCCTGCCGTTCACCGACGACAACATCGGCGACGCCATGGCCACGCGCACCCTGCTCGCCGAACTACGCGGCGCGGGCGAGATCACCAAGGGGCCGCGGGCGTTCACGCCACGCGACCGGTCACGGTTCCTGCAGACGCTCGAGGACGCGGTGCAGCGCTCATTGCGTGAACGGCGCCTCAGCGGGAGCGGGCCCGTTTAGCGGCGGATCAGCGCGGACGGCTTTCCAGGTCGCGCACGCGGTCGCGGAGGCGCTGCACCTGTGCGCGCAGGTCGGCTACCTCGGCCGCGAGCGTTCCGAGCGCATCGGGGGAAGGCGAGCTTTCCGGCGAGGACGTGTGTGCTGCCTCGCCGGATTCGTGCGCGGCGGCTCGCGGTGTAGTGCCGGACGCCGCCGCCCGCACCTCGGCCAGTTCGTTCGCCAGGTGCACACCGTGCGTCACCATCTGCCCGCGGCCCGGCGGCGTGAGTTCCACCATCAGCCGGCGCGCGACGAGAGAGTCCACGATCGGCTTGAGTTCGCCCAGGTCGGCGATTGGCTCCATGCGTGCGGCACGCGCGCGCAGTTCACCCAGTTGTTGCGCGCCTCGCAGCAGCAACTCGGTCAACACGGCCAGTTCGGCCCGGCTCACGCCGAACCACTCGTACGCTAAGTGCTTGTACTTGGAGACACGCCCCATCCAGTCGATCTCGGTCACGACCCCGAGCGAGCGCAGCTGGTCCAGCGCCTTCTCGACGTCGATGTCGTCATAGGTGGTGAGCGGGTCACGGTTGTTCTTCTGGTTGCAGCCCGTGACGATGGCGTTGACGGTGATCGGGTAGGCCGCAGGTGTGGTCTTGGCCTTCTCGATGAGCACGCCGAGCACGCGGCGCTGCCGGGCATCGAGCGGTTTCCACTTCGGCGCGGCGGCGGGCGGATCGGACGGGGGCGTCGTCATGGGACCTCGGGAAGTTGGGAGCTCGGGCGGCTCCGACCGGTGGCGAAACGCGAACATGCCGCGTCGCGATTCCCGGTCATGCTGTGGCGCCAATTGGGCCGGTTCACCTTACGCTTGCGGCTCGAGGCATGCGAGCCGCTTCTGCCCGGGCGAGCGGCATCGGGCCGGGCGAGCCGCTTCGGCCGCAGCGAGTCGCTTCGCGCGCGGCGAGTCGATTCGCGCGGGGACTGCGTCTGGAGCCCTGCGAAAGCCCGTTTCGCGCCGGTCGCGAAGCGAGTAGTCTCCCGGGGTTCGACGCGACCGAGGCACGGGTGCGGCTCACTCGCTCGGTCGCGATTCCCCCACCCGATGGGCGGTCCGCGTGGCGCTCCGGCGACCGCCAGAACAGGAATGCTCCATGCGACGCATATTCGCGAGCGGCCTGCTCGCACTGTTCGCGGCCCTCATGCTCACGGCGCTGCCCGCCCCGGCCATGGCCGACGCGACGCAGCCGACGATCCAGCAGTTCCTCAAGATCCGTACGCCGGCCGCACCGTCGCTCCTGCCGGACGGCTCGCTGCTCTACCGCGATTGGCCGGACGGCGTG
>CAZADU010000375.1:0-3255 GCA_964483945.1 uncultured bacterium | reverse complement strand
GGCGGCAAGTCGTGGTTCTTCTATCCGATCGAGCGGCTGGGTGGCCTCGCCGGCCACCGCGACACATTCTTCAGCGGCCTCGGTGCGGTGCGAGCAGACGATGTCATCCGCTTCGTCACAGCCGAGCGCACGTACACCTACCAAGTGGAATGGAGCATGGTGGTCGAGCCCGACCGCGTTGACACGCTGGATCCGACAGCCGCTCCTTCGATGACGCTCGTCACCTGCTACCCGTTCTCGTACGTGGGCCGGGCGCCCAAGCGGTTCGTGGTGCGGGCCCGACAGCTGGGAGCACCCGAGGTTGCCGTCGCGACAGGCACCGGCGCTGCTCTCGCCTCGCAGATCCTCATGGCAGAAGGCCGCTGAACCTGATAGCAGCTTCATCGGGGTGTAGGTCCGCGAGCAGTCTAGTGTAGATTCCGCCGATGCCACTGACCCCCGGTACTCGCCTCGGCCCCTACGAGATCGTCTCCCCGCTCGGCGCGGGCGGCATGGGCGAGGTGTTCCGTGCCAAGGACACGCGCTTGGGCCGCGACGTCGCGGTCAAGGTGCTGCCGCAGCATCTCTCCGCCAACACCGAGGTGCGCGCGCGCTTCGAGCGCGAGGCGAAGACCGTCTCGTCGCTCAACCACCCGAACATCTGCACGCTGTTCGATGTCGGGCGCGAGGGTGAGACCGACTACCTCGTGATGGAGTTGATCGAGGGCGAGACACTGGCCAGTCGGCTGGCGAAGGGCGCACTGCCCGGCCCCGAGGTGCTCAAACTCGCCGTGCAGATCGCCGACGCGCTCGACCGCGCGCATCGCGCTGGGGTGATCCACCGCGACCTCAAGCCCGGCAACGTAATGCTCACCAAGTCCGGTGCGAAGCTGATGGACTTCGGTCTCGCGCGCGCCACCGGCATGGCCGGGCCTGCGGGCGGGTCCGGCATCACCCACGCCGCGCTCACGATGTCGCCGACGGTGGCGCAGCCGCTAACTGCGGAAGGCACGATCGTCGGCACGTTCCAATACATGTCGCCCGAGCAGTTGGAGGGCGGAGAGGCCGACGCGCGCAGCGACCTGTGGTCACTCGGCTGCGTGCTCTATGAGATGGCGACAGGCCGGCGCGCGTTCGAGGGCAAGAGCCAGGCGTCGCTGATCACGTCGATCATGGGCTCGCAGCCGGCACCCATCTCGCAGCTGGCGCCGCTGGCCCCGCCCGGGCTCGAGCGACTGGTGCAGGCGTGCCTCGCCAAGGACCCCGCGGATCGGCTGCAGAGCGCGCATGATATCCGCATGCAACTCGCGTGGCTCGCCGAGGGCGGCTCGCAAGCCGGCGTACCGGCGCCGATTGCGGCTAAGCGCCGGAGTCGCGAGCGACTCGCGTGGGTGCTGGCGGCTGTGGGGCTGATCGCCGCGGTGAGTCTCGCGTGGCGCGCGATGGGTTCGCGGGGCCCGGGGCCCCAGCCGATCCAATCCCTCATCGAGGCGCCGCCCGACGCGGAGATCCGCTCATATGCCAGCGATGTCGTGATGGCCCCCGATGGGCACGCGGTCGTTCTGATTGCCGAGGGCGCGCTCTGGGTCCGCCCGCTCGGGTCGGAAGCGGCCACCCGCCTTCCCGTCGCTGGGGCCATCATCTGCCCGTTCTGGTCGGCGGACTCCCGCACCATCGCGTACTTCGACCAGAAGTCCGGGAAGCTCATGAGGGTCCCGGCCGCGGGTGGGAGCCCGACCAGCGTGTGCGACGCGGTCAACGGCCGAGGCGGCAGTTGGAACCGCGACGGCACAATCCTGTTCGCCCCTGCCGCGAACGGGCCGCTCATGCGCGTGGCGTCCGGGGGCGGAGACCCGGTCGCCGTGACCACGCTCGACAGCACCCGGCACGAGAGCGCGCATCGGTTCCCCTGTTTCCTGCCCGACGGCGAGCACTTCCTGTTCACGGTCCTCCCGGGCGGCCCGGCCGGCTGGGATACCTACGTGGGATCGTTGCGGTCGCGCACCGTGAAGCGCCTGCTGACCGCACAGTCGGCGGCGGTCTATGCGGAGCCCGGGTATCTCCTGTTTGAGCGCGACGCACGCGTGATGGCCCAGCGCTTCGATACTGGGCGGCTCGAGCTCCGGGGAGCGCCGGTGGCCATCGCCGACGCGCCGGAGCCCTCGGACATCGATGCGGAGCCGGTGGCATCGGCCTCTCGAAACGGCCGGCTCACGATCCTGCGCAGCGTGCCCGCCGACACGCGCCTGGAGATGCTCGACCACACCGGCACGACCTCCGCGCGGTTCGAGCTCCCGCCGGGACCGTGGAGTGTGTCGAGCGTCGCCCCGGACGGACGGCGAGCTGCAGTCCTCAACGGAACCGACATCTGGGTCGTGGACCTGGTGCGTTCGGTGCCGATGCGCTTCGCGACCAGCTCGTCCAGCACCCCGACCACGGTGTGGTCTCCGGATGGGAACCAGGTCGCCTTCACCTCGAAGCACGATGGCCGCGAGGAGATCCACATCGCAGGCCTGGACGGCCGGGCGGACCCGGTGCCGACGACCGACGACGCGTTCAAGTACGTGAATGACTGGTCCCGCGACGGTCGCTATATCGTCTTCGGGGTGCTTAGTGCCGAGAGCGGCTGGGATCTCTGGATCCTTCCACTGGAGGGGGACCGCAAGCCGGTGCCCTACCTGAGAGGATCCGCGTGGGAGCTGGGCGGCAAGATCTCGCCCGACGGGCGTTGGCTGGCTTACTCCTCCAACGAGACCGGCCAGAACGAGATCTACGTCCAGTCGTTCCCGCAACCCGGACGCAAGGTCAGGGTATCGCTCGACGGGGGAGCGTTCCCCTCATGGGCGCTCGGTGGCAGGCAGTTGGACTACGTCAGCGGAGGCGAGCGCATCGCGGTGCCGGTGACGGAGGGCGATGAGTTCCAGCCCGGTACACCGCGCAAGCTCTACACCGTTCCACGCGATGTCACCGCCGGGGCCCGAGTCGGAGACGGAAGCCGCACGCTGGTCAGCGTCGCCACCGGCCGGAGTCCAAGGGACATCCGGCTCATTCTCGACTGGACCGCGTTGCTCGAGAGGTGAGGGAGGAGCCCGGGGGAGTCCTCTGGCTCAAGGCCCTTGGCTCACGCAGTTCGGATTCGCCCGCCGCACACAGAGGACGCGCGTCGTGAGCGCCCCCGGCATCTGAGGTAGATTCCGCCGATGCCACTGACAGTCGAGAAGATCCTCACGCAATGCCCCGCTTGCGCTTGGCGCCGCGAGCGGGGCATCGTCATGT
>CAZADU010000374.1:0-2410 GCA_964483945.1 uncultured bacterium | reverse complement strand
GCGCGGGGCTCGCGACGTTCTCCGCGCTCACCGTGGACGTGCAGGGCGTCAAGCAACTCGCAGCGACGAGCGGCGCGCTCGGTCCGGTCGCAAGCGCATCGTTCAATGTGAGCTGTCCAGTGATCACGGTCGCACCCGCTTCGCTTCCGAACGGATCGGTCGGCGCAGCTTACTCGCAGACCGTCTCGGCCACGGGCGGGGCCGCGCCGTATACGTTCGCGGTCACGGCGGGTGCGTTGCCCGGCGGAACGACCCTGGATCCGGCTGGCCTATTGAGCGGTACGCCCACGACGAACGGTCAGTTCGACTTCACAGTCCAGGCGACCGACGCCAACGCCTGCACGGGCGAGCGCGCCTACAGCATCATCGTCTGCGGCACCGTGGCGGTCACGCCGACAACACTCCCCGATGCGCAGCAGGGGGTGCCCTACTCGCAGTCGCTCAGCGCCACCGGTGGCGTTGCGCCGTACTCGTTCGGGGTCACGGCCGGCGCGCTTCCGGCTGGCGTTTCGTTGAGCTCGGTGGGCCTGGTCTCGGGCACGCCGACGGAGACGGGCGTGTTCAACGTCACGATCACGGCCACGTCGGCGGGCGGTTGCTCGGGCGGCACGGTGGTCACGCTGACGGTGCCCGCTGTGCCGGTGGCAGTCGGCGGCCTCGCCGCCGCGCGCCAGATGACGGGCAATGACGCTGACGGCACGGGCCTCATGCAGATCACGTTCACCCCCAGCGCGTTCACGGCCTCGGTCGAGGTCTACCGCGCGCCGTTCGGCGGCTATCCGCGCTATGACGACGCCGGCGGCCTCGTACCGCCAACACCCAGCTACCCGCCGGGCGCGCCTTGGGTGCTCACGGGAGTCAGCGCAAGTGGGCAGACGGACGACCCACCGTACCGAGATGCCTGGGCCTACGTGGTGTTCCTCAAGAACTCGGTGGGGCAGGTGTCAGCAGTCTCCAACAAGACCCCGACACGCCCGAACTACGCGCTGGGCGACGTGTCCAATGGGTTCGTGGCCGGCACGGGCGACAACGCCGTGGACGACCTCGATATCTCGCTGCTCGGCGCGCACTACGGCATCACGGGCGGCGCGCTGACGACCGCCGGCGTGCACTACCTGGACGTCGGGCCCACAACCGACTTCTTCGTGACGTCGCGGCCGTTCACCGACATCCGGCTCGACTTCGAGGACCTGATCGTCTGCGCGACCAACTACGGCGCGGTCTCGAGCCCCGCCACGATCGTGGCGGGCGCCGACGCAGCCTCGCGGGCCGCAAGGGGCGCTGAGCGCGTGAACCTGCACGCGCCCTCGCTCGTCGAGGCGGGCCAGGTGTTCGAGGTGACGCTCGACATCGAGGCCTCGGGCCGGTTGCAGGGCCTGTCCGCCGAACTCGCGTGGGATCCGAACGTGGTCGAACCGGTGTCGACGGCCTCCTCGGGCTGGGTCGAGCAGCAGAAGGGCGTGGTGTGGTCACCCGCTCCGGGATTTGTGGACGCCGCGCTGCTCGGCGCGCGTGCCACGGGCCTCACGGGCAACGGCACTCTCGCACGCCTCACGTTCCGAGCACGCCGGCTCGGCGACCCGGCGATCCGGCTCGCGCAGCTGCTCGGGCGCGACGCGGCGAACCGACCCGTCGCGGACGGTACGCTCGCGTTCGGCACTCGGGCGGCGGCACCGTCGCGCACGATCTTGCTCGCGCCTTGGCCCAACCCGGCGAGCGGTCCGGCGACGATCGCATTCGCGCTGTCGCAGGGGGGGGATGCCGAACTCTCGATCTACTCCGTGGACGGCCGGCGCGTTCGCACGCTGGCGAGCGGGCCGTTCGAGCCGGGCAGTTACCGCTTCACATGGGACGGCGACGACGACCAGCGACGCGACGTGGCGCCGGGCGTTTATTACGCCCAGCTCGTCGCGCAGGGACGCCGCTTCTCGCGCACCATCGTTCATCTCCGCTAGCGCAACTCGGGGGCATCATGCCAACCATCTCGCTCAAGGCCCGTACGCTCGCGATGGCCCTATTGGTGGCGCTCGTGCTGCTGCCGGCACGGGCTCACGCGGCGGTCACCGTCGCGCTCACGCCGGCGAACCAGACGGTCACCCCCGGGACCGACTTTGACGTGTTCGTGGACGTCACGTCGGCGGGATCGGCATTCAACGGATTCGAGCTGGTGGTGGAATATGACCCCGCGGTGCTCACGTTCCTGCCCCTGGCACCCACGAGCTCACAGCAGGGCTGCCTGATGACCGGTGGCTGCAGCGCGGCGTGCGGGAGCACGTTTCACCAGTTCGCCGCGGCGGGGGACAGCCTCAAGGTGAACGACGTCCTGCTCTGTAATCTCGTATCGCTCACGGGCCCGGGCCGGCTCTACAAGCTCCGCTTCCACGCGTCGAATACGCCACAGGCCACGCTC
>CAZADU010000373.1:0-7108 GCA_964483945.1 uncultured bacterium | reverse complement strand
GATGATGTCGAGCGAGCGCGTGAACCGCCCGAAGATCTCGCCATCGCCGTCGCCAAAGACCATCTGCCGGCCGTTCCAGAACGCGTTGTTGAACGACCGCCGGTAGTGCACGGTGGCGTCCAAGCGCAGCCCCCGGCCGTCGATCGAGTCGCGCTTGTGCACTTTCGCAAAGTACGTGTACGTCGCACCGAGCGCTTCGTAGGCCTCGTCCACGGCCTCATCGCCGGTGGCAGGCTCGCCCTCGCGGCGCACGACGTCGCCGGGCAGCGAGAAGCCGTTCTGCGCATCGAACAGCGTGCGCCGCGGCCCGTCCGCTGACGCCTCGCGCAACGCGGTCACGCCGGCCATGGCACAGCGCTCGGCGCGCATCTCGGCGGCGAGCGCCATGCTCTCGAGTGCTCGGTCAGCGAGTCCGGGCCAGCTCGTAGCGGGAAGCTCCGCCATGTGCTTGAAGATGTGCGGCGGCACGATCGTGTGGACGGGTGCCTGCGAGAGTTCGTGGGTCGCGGTCCGGCGCATGGGCATCTCCTTCTTATGCTCCCGCGCTGCTTGCGCGGCATGGGACGGCATGGCCTGACACTTCGCGAGCCCGCCTTTGTTGCGGTGGTTCACCCTCGCCGGCGCGCTCATTCTTTAGACAGAGAAGAAATCGGTCGAGCCGGGCGGTGCACGCCGCGGGAGCGAAGTGTCGCAGTGGGCTACGACGCCCGGCCGACCGGGGTTTCGCTATGCAGAGTGCGTGCCGCGCTCGCGGTGACCAGCGCGGGCGCGTCACTGACCGATGCGGCGACGTGCTCGGTCCGCTCGCAGGGCCCCCACGATGCGAGCCGCGAGGTCGTGGTCGGGCCGCGATGCGCTGCATGGCAGAACCTGAAACTATCCGGGCCATCGGGCCCCTCCGAAACTTCATGCGATGCCTGTCGCACGCGCCCGCTCGTTCCGCGACGGACGCTCCGTGACCACCGGCTGGGCAGGTTCGAGCCGGGCCGGTCGCCGCTCGCCGGACTCGCCGGCGAACGGCGCGACGCGGAAGCCGCGAACCGGCCTCAGTTGTCAAGCTCTTACTCCTGTCGCTGCTTGAGGTTGCCCCGGGTTCTCGCGGTTGCCGGACAGGCGTCAATTCGTGTATAAGCGCTCGGCTGGACCGGATGTGGGTAGCTAGGCCCTCGGGATCGAGTGGACCGGCCGCCCCCAGCGCGCGGGCCCGCTCGCGCGACCACCCTGTTTCCGGAGGCGGCTTTGTCTCGGAAGGCTCTCTTCCTGCCGTTCGCAGCACTCTACGGAGCCGCGCTCCTCGCCGGCTGCGCACAGACGCCAGGGCCGGGTCTCGCCCGGGGCCAGCAGATCTACTCCACGTGTGTGCCCTGTCACGGTAAAGACGGGCTCGGCAACTCGTCGCTGACGATCCCCTCCATCGCCGGGCTGCCGCGCTGGTACGTCGAGCGTCAGCTCAACAACTTCAAGGGTGCGGTCCGTGGCGCGCATCCTCAAGATATGGACGGCGCTCGCATGCGCCCCATGGCGCGCACGCTCTATCGCGAGGGCGACGTGGCGTCGGTGGCCGAGTACGTCTCGGGACTGCATGGCACCGTGCCCAAGCCCACGCTCGCCCAGGGCGACACCGCGAACGGCCGCGTGCGCTACCAGAGCATCTGTGTGACCTGCCACCAGGAAGACGGCAGCGGCAACGAGCCCCTCGGGGCACCGCCGCTCACGCACCAGCACGACTGGTACATGGCGCTGCAGCTCTCCAAGTTCAAGTCGGGCATGCGCGGGGCCCATCCCGAGGACGTCATGGGCATGCAGATGGCGGCCATGGCGGCCACGCTCGAGGACAGCACGGCCATCCACAATGTGGTCGCGTTCATCCGCACCCTTCAGAAGTGACGGAGGAGCTTCATGGCCGGTGATGGTAACGACGAGAACTGGGCGGAGCAGACCGCCAAGATGACGTTCGTCTTCACGATCGTGGGCGTGGTGCTGTTCGTCGGCTGCGTGTTCCTGTTCATCCTCTAGAGGGGAACGAACGATGATCTTGAGCCTTCCGAGTGCGTCGACGTTCTCCGGGGACATCGATGGGCTCGTGGTGCTGGTCACTTGGCTGGTCGGCGGCTGGTTCATCGCCACGCAGATCATGTTCTTCTGGCTGCTGTGGCGCTTCCGCGCGGGAGCCAACCCCAAGTCTGAGTACATCACGGGCAAGGAACCGCACCTCAAGCGCTGGATCAACATCCCCCACTCGCTCATCCTCATCTGCGACGTCGTCATCATCGTCGCGGCGGTGCGCGTGTGGATGAAGGTCAAGCAGACACTGCCGCCGCCGGACGACACGGTGCGCGTGGTGGGCCAGCAGTGGACGTGGACGTTCCAGCACTCCGGCTCCGACGGCGCGCTCGACACCGCCGACGACGTGTGGACCAGCGACACGCTGCACGTGGCCGAGGGCAAGACGTACCACTTCATCCTCGAATCCAAAGACGTGCTGCACAGCTTCTTCGTGCCGGTGTTCCGGCTGAAGCAGGACGCCATCCCGGGCCGCAGCATCACGGGCTGGTTCAAGGCCACCCGTACGGGCACCTACGACATCTTGTGCGCCGAGATCTGCGGCATCGGCCACGGAATCATGGGTGGGCGCATCGTGATCGATTCGCCCGAACAGCATGCGTCGTGGGTGCAGCAGCACTCCGCGGTGGCCGACGCCGCCGAGGCGGCCCCCACCGATTCCACCGCGGCGGCCTCCGCCGGCACATCTAACTGACGGGGGCACCATGAGCGACCACGCGACCACCGCACCGGCCCATGGCGCCGCCCCTCACGGGCACGTCGAGCCGAACTGGTTCCTCAAGTACTTCTGGTCCACGGACCACAAGATCATCGCGTTCCAGTACATGTTCACGGGCATGGCCATGGCGCTCGTGGCCGGGTTCATGGCGTACGTGTTCCGCATGCAGATCGCATACCCGGGCATGGCGGTACCGTTTTTCGGGTTTGTCTCGCCCAACACGTACAACGCGCTCATCACCAACCACGGCAGCATCATGGTGTTCTGGGTGGCCATGCCGGTGCTTCTGGCCGGGTTCGGCAACTACCTGATCCCGCTCATGTGCGGTTGCGACGACATGGTGTTCCCGCGCATCAACCGGCTGAGCTACCAGCTGTTCCTGCTGAGTGCAGTGCTGCTGCTCGCCTCACTGTTCGTGCCGGGTGGCGGCTTCGGTGGGGCGTGGACGGCCTACCCGCCGCTGTCGGCCGAGGCCAAGTACAGCCTCACTCCCATGGGCTCCACCATGTGGGTACTGGCGGTGGCCCTCGAGTTCGTGGCGTTTCTCTTGGGCGGCATCAACTTCATCGTCACCGCCATGAATGCCCGAGCCCCCGGCATGCGTGCGTTCGACGTGCCGCTGGCGGTGTGGATGATCGTGGTGGCGAGCCTGCTGTTCATGGCTTCGGTCGGCCCGCTCATCGCCGGTGCGGTGATGCTGCTGTTCGACCAGAATCTGGGCACGGCGTTCTACAACCCGACGCGCGGCGGCGACCCGGTGCTGTGGCAGCACCTGTTCTGGTTCTTCGGCCACCCCGAGGTGTACGTCGTGCTGCTGCCCGCCATGGGCATCGTGGCCGAGATCATCACGGTGTTCGCGCGCAAGAAGATGTTCGCGTACAAGACCGTCATCTACACGGTCATCGCCACCGGCGCACTGTCGTTCTTCGTGTGGGCGCACCACCAGTTCGTGGCCGGAATTGACCCGCGCATGGCCAACGTGTTCACGGTCACCACGGTGATCATCTCGATCCCCATCGCCGAGATGTGCTTCTTGTACATCGCCACGCTCTACGGCGGCTCGATCCGGTTCACCGTGCCCATGCTGTGGGCGCTGGCGTTCATGACCGAGTTCCTGATCGGCGGAGTGACCGGCATCTACCTGGGGGCGAGTGTGGCGGACATCTTCTTCCACGACACCTACTTCGTGGTCGCGCACTTCCACTACACGTTCTACCCCATCGCCATCATCGGCACCATGGCGGGCCTGACGTTCTGGTTCCCCAAGATGTTCGGCCGGATGATGAACGAGACTTGGGGCAAGATCCACTTCTGGGGCACGATCATCCCGTTCAACTTCATCTTCATCCCCATGTTCATTCTGGGGATGTACGGCGAACACCGCCGCATCTACGACTACACGAACTTTCCCGACCTCAACAATCCGGAGCTGCAGCTGCTGCGCATCATCTCGACGGTCTCGCTCGTGGTCATGCTGCTGTTCCAGTTCCCGTTCCTGATCAACTTCATCGTCAGCATGTTCAAGGGGCCCAAGGCCGAGAAGAACCCGTGGAAGTCGAACACGCTGGAGTGGACGACCGAATCGCCGCCGCCGCACGGCAACTGGGAGGGCGAGCTGCCCACCGTGTACCGCGGTCCCTATGAATACGCGACGCCCGGTCGCGACACCGACTACTGGCCCCAGAACGAGAAGGGCTGAGCCATGAGCACACGAACCATCGCCACGCAGCGCGCGGCCATGAACATCCCCACCGGCCGCCTGGCCGTGTGGTGGGTGCTGGTTTCAGAAATCGTGATCTTCGGCGGCCTCATCGCCAGCTACCTGCTGCACCGTCTCGCACACGTCGAGTGGGCCGAGCAGGCCGCCTACACCAACACCTGGATCGGCGCGTTCAACACGTTCGTACTGCTCACCTCCAGCCTCTCGGCCGTGCTCGCGCACCAGGCGGCCGAAAAGGGCAACGGGAAGAAGGCGGCGAACCTGCTGTACCTCACCTGCCTGGGCGGCCTCGTGTTCCTCGGGGTCAAGAGCTACGAGTGGGCCACCGAGATCAGGCACGGGTTCACGCTGCAGTCCGGCGGGTTCTGGTCCTACTACTACACGGCCGCTGGCCTGCATGCGTTCCACGTCATCGCCGGCATGGGCGTGATGCTGTGGGTCGCCAGCTCGGCCCGTAAGAACGAGGACCTCCACCGCGTCGAGAACGTGGGCATCTACTGGCACTTCGTCGACATCGTGTGGATCTTCCTGTTCCCGCTGCTCTACATCGCCAAGTAGCCCCTGCGGCTCAAGAACTCAAGGGCTCAAGGAGACCCGATTCCATGACCTCTCACGCTCCGGCGCACGGCCACGCTGCTCCCTCGCACGGGCACGAGCGCAACTACGTGAAGATCTGGGGCATCCTCCTCGTGCTCCTGGTCATCAGTGTCGTCGGCCCCATGGTGGGCATCCGCTGGATCACGCTGATCACGGCGTTCGGCATCGCGCTGGTCAAGGCGTACATCGTGGCCAAGAACTTCATGCACCTGGACATCGAGAAGCCGATCGTCCACTGGATGCTGTTCGTGGGCCTGGCGCTCATGGTGCTGCTCTACGGCGCGCTGGCGCCCGATGTGCAGAAGAGCACCGGCCAGAACTGGAAGAAGGACGCGGGGTTCCATAACAGCTTCACCATGCCCAAGGCGCATGACGCAGGCGGGCACAGCTCCGCACCGGCGGGCGAGCACGCTGCGCCCGTCGAGGGTCACGCGACTCCGGCGGAGCCCATCCCGGCGGCTGCCGAGTCCACCGGAGCGGTGGGGCATTGAGCGTCATGGAACAGCTGAACCCGCGCGACCTGGCCCGACGGAACTTCACCGACCATGCGCTGTTCGGCATGGCGGTGTTCATCTTCACCGAGGTCATGCTGTTCTCGGGGTTCATCTCAGCATTCCTCATCACCCGCAATTCGGTGGCCCCGGGGTTGTGGCCGCCGGCGGACCAGCCGCGCTTGCCATTCGCGAGCACGGCCATCAACACGGTCGCACTGCTGGCAAGCGGCGTGCTGGTGGCGGTCGCACACTTCGCCGAGCGCCGCAAGGGCATGAAGGCGGCACGCGCACCGCTGAGCGCGGGCGTGGCCCTGGGCGCGCTGTTCCTGGTGCTTCAAGGCACCGAGTGGGTGGGCCTGCTCCGCCAGGGGCTCACGCTCACGTCCAGCCAGGTGGGTGCCTTCTTCTACCTCATCATCGGAGCGCACGCGCTGCACGTGGTGTGCGCGCTGGCCCTGCTGGTCTGGTGCTGGGTGGGTCTCATGGCGGGGCGCATGCCCGCCTCGCGCTTCGGTGCTGTCCAGTTGTTCTGGTACTTCGTCGTCATGGTCTGGCCGGTGCTGTGGCTGGTGATCTACCGGTGATCACGCGTCACGGCATGAGCGTGCTTGGCACAGCGGCCGTCACACTCACCGTCGCACTGCTGACACTGGTGCCTTCGCTCGCGCAGGCTTGCCCCGTGTGCGGCGGCGGCAACCCGGCCAACCGGTTCGCGTTCTTCGCCAGCACCATCACGCTGTCGCTGATCCCCCTGGGGCTGTTCGGCGTCTCGTTCCTGTGGCTGCGCCAGCGCATCCACGAGCGCGCCGGCGACGAGTTCCGCGAGCGCGATGCCGGCCCCAGCGGCCCGGCATCGCTCAAGCGACCGCGCTAGACTCTTCCACTGCGGCGCGATGCCGCGGGAGGACGCAAGCGCATGTCTGCCGAGACGCCGCCCGGACGCCTGCAGCGCGTCAAAGAGCTGTTCCTGAATGCACTCGACGTGCCTCCGGCACGCCGCGCGGCGTTCATCGCGAAGGCGTGCCGCGGCGACGACGACCTGCGGCGCGAAGTGCTCGAGCTGTTCCTCTTGCACGGCGAGCAGGACGCCTGGCTCGACACGCCACTCGATGGCTCGGAGGCGTTCGCCGAACTCGCCATGCCGCGCCAGGGCACCGTGGGCCCCTACCGGCTGGTGCGTGAGTTGGGCCGCGGTGGCATGGGCGTGGTGCACCTCGCCGAACGAGACGGTCAGCAGGTCGCGCTCAAGCTGCTCGCGGCGGGCTCGCTCTCGCCCGAGATCCGCGAACGGTTCCGGCTCGAAGCGGAGCTGCTTCGCCGCATGGACCACACGGGACTGGCGCGCGTGCTCGACGCGGGCGAGTCGCCGGGGCCGCGAGGCGTCACGCAGCCGTGGCTTGCCATGGAACACGTCGAGGGCCGGCCGCTGCTGGTGTACGCGAGCGAGACCGAGCTTTCGACCGAGGCCAGGCTGCGGCTGATGGTGGCGGTGTGCGACGCGGTGCAGCACGCGCA
>CAZADU010000372.1:0-1507 GCA_964483945.1 uncultured bacterium | reverse complement strand
GGCCATCCGCTACGTCGGCGCCAGGACCGGGGGGCTCGACCTGGCTCTTTCCGTGGCACATGCACAGTCTGAGTACTCGAGGTACGCCGTTCCTGCGTGGGATGCCGTCATCCGATCACGGTCGCTGGTACTCGACGAGATCGCGACCCGGAACCGCTCGCTGCTGGGGACCGCCGACTCGCTAACGGCCCTGCTCGCCGATAGCCTGCGGAGCATGTCCACCCGACTCGCCAACCTGAGCCTTCGCGAGCCCGGAGCGGACCCGGCAGCCCGGAGTGCCAACCTCGCCGAGATGGCGCGCGAGCAGCAGAGGCTGCAGCGCCGGCTCGCCGAACGGAGCGCTGCGTTCCGTGCGTTGGAGTACAGGGACGCCCTCGGCCATGGTGAAGTTGCCGCCTCGCTGCGGCCCGGCCAGGCACTGCTTGCCTATGTCGAGTTCGACGCCATGGATCCGGCGCATGCCTCGCTCCGGATCGAGGGCAGCCGGTCAGGCGGGGGCCCCACGACCCGCAGGCTCGCGGCGTTTGTGCAGTTGGCGGGTCAGTCGCAGCCACAACTGGTGCCGCTGGGTCCCTGGAGTGACGTACGGCAGTTAGTCGAGCGCTGGCGAACAGGCGCCTCGGTGATGGGCGCGACGGAGAAGGTGGGCCACCCAGAGGGAAACCCCGCGGCGGCGCTGCGTGAAGCCGTCTGGGATCCGGTCGCGCGATTGTTCGAGGGCGCGACCGAGCTGTTCATCGTGCCGACCGGTGCGCTGCATCTGGTGAACTTCGGCGCGCTGCCTTCCAAAGCAGGCCCGTTCCTCATGGAGTCGCCGCTGCTCCTGCGCTACCTGAGCGCCGAGCGCGATTTGATTCCCTCGCCCGAGCCTCGCCGTAGCACGAGCGGGCTCCTGGCGCTTGGCGCCGTGGACTACGACCACGCCGCCGCGTCACCGGACAGCGCGTCGAGCCCCGCACGACCCTCGAACGTTTCGGGTGCCTCTCCAGTTGCGCTGGCGCTTCGCAGTCCATCATCGCCGTGCAACGACCCCGGGCTCCGCTCATTCCGTCCCCTGCCCGCAACCGCCGATGAACTCGTGGACGCGCGCGCGCTGTGGCGTCCCGTGAAGCGCCCGGGCGCACGCCCAGCCGGCGAGCGCACTGCGGTTCGCATCTTGAGTGCCGAGGCCGCGACCGAGGAGTCGTTCAAGCGCTGGGCGCCCGGGCGCCAAGTGGTCCACCTCGCCACGCATGCCTACTTCGTGGACCCGGATTGCGGGTCACACAAGATCGCGTCTTCCGGCTCCTCCGACTCCGTCCGCGTCATCCGCGAGAACCCGCTGCTCTCCTGCGGGCTCGCGCTGGCCGGCGCCAATCAGCGAGGACAAGCCGGGACAGGCGGCGAAGACGGCATCCTGACCGCGGAGGAGATCGCCTCGCTCGATCTGTCGGGTGTGGAGTGGGCGGTGATGTCCGCGTGCAAGACGGGCGTGGGCGACGTCAAGACCGGCGAGGGGGTGTTCGGG
>CAZADU010000371.1:0-9313 GCA_964483945.1 uncultured bacterium | reverse complement strand
TGCCAGCGAAGCACCGGGACTTGAAGTGTGGCGGCCACCATGCCGGTCATCACGCCCGTGAACGCGGCGGCCTGCCGCACGTGCTCGAACGGAGCCTGAGCGGCGATCAGCAGGGCCACGCCCGCCCCGACGACACCGCCGACCGCGTAGTCTTCTGGAGTGCGCGAGCCCACCGGCAGCGTGCTGGCGGCGAGGATCTGCAGCACCGTGCCCACGGCGAGTGCGGTGGGCCAGTCCCCCCACAGCACACCCAGCGCGGTGGCCGTGACGAGCGGCTGCGACAGCAGCGTCTGCGCCAGCGGGGTGGCATCCAGCGCAGCGATGCCTCCCGCGAGCAATGAACCCAGCACGGGACCGTTCACGACACGATCTCGGCATCGAGCGAGGCGAGCGCCACGGAGCGCGACGCCGGCACGTCCTGCACCGAGAGCGTCGCACCCAGGCTCAGCAGCACGCGCGCGGCCGCACGGTCGGCGGTGTTCAAATAGACGTAGTCGTTGATCTTGTCCTTGCCCGGCGCGTAGTGAAGCCCGCCGATGTTCCAGTCGCGCGCGCCCGACACCGACTCGGCCAGTCGCCTCGCCGTCACCAGGTCACGCACCAGCAGGAACGCGCCACCCGGCGCCTGGGCTTCGTCCGCGTACGAGGCGGCGGCCTCGGCCACGCTCGCCACCTGCACTTCGATGTCGGGTGCGGCTTCACGGAACAGGTCGCGCTCCCACGGGCTCGCGGCCACGCCATCGTCCACCACCCAGATGCGCGCGGGATCCAGTCGCTGACCCCAGGCGACCAGCACCTGGCCGTGGATCAAGCGGTCGTCGATGCGGTGCAGCACCCAGCTCACGCGGGAGTTCCCCGCTGGACACGGATGCTCTCGCGCCCCTTCTGCTGCAGGCGCTCGGCCAGTTCGCCGACGGGAAGCCGGTCGCGGTTGTGCAGGTAGTCGAGCAGCAGCGGCAGATTCACACCGGTGACAATCGCCACCTCGCCGTGCCGCCGCAGCGCGGAGGCGCCACAGGTATGGCAGGAGCCGCCCCAGAAGTCGGTGAGTAACAGACCGCCGGCGGACCAGCTCTGCACGCTCGCCTCGATCGCCCGCTCGAGGTCGTCGCGCGAAAGGCCCTCGTTCGAGAGCAGCGTGACGTCCTCGATGGTGCCCACGACGCGCTCGGCGGCGCGCACCAGCGCCTGCGCCAAGTCGGCGTGCGTGACGACCAGCGCCGGCACACGTGACGCCGGCGACGCCTCCCCCGCGTTGCCCGCGCTCACTCGATGTCTTCCCGCACCCAGGCCCGTGCGGCACTCTTGCGCTTCATGAGCTCGAGCATGTGCTGATTGAGCTTCTCGGCCGGCGAGTAGCCGCCATAGACCTTGACCAGGTAGTGCAGCGCGATGACCTCGGCGATGACAGTGATGTTCTTGCCGGGCGTGATCGGCACCTGCACGAGCGGCACTTCCACGCCGAGGATGTCGGTCTTCTTCTCGTCCAGTCCGACGCGTTCGTATTCCTCGTCGTCGGACCACATGCGAAGATTCACCTCGACCTCGACGCGCTTCTGAAGGCGGATCGATCGCACGCCGAAGATGCTCTGCACGTCGATGATGCCAAGGCCGCGGATCTCCATGTGGTGCCGCAGCAGCTGATTGCCGGTGCCGATCAGCACGTCGCCGTGGCGCCGCGTGATCGTGACGACGTCGTCGGCCACCAGCCGGTGACCGCGTTCGACCAGGTCCAGCGCGGTCTCGGACTTACCGATTGCACTGCGGCCGGTGAACATCAGGCCACAGCCGTACACGTCCACGAGCGAGCCGTGCACCGTCGTGCTCGGCGCGAACATGTGGTCGAGGTACGACGTGAGCGAGTGGATGAACGGCGTCGTGCTCTGCGGCGTGCGCAGCACTGGCACCTGGCACTCGTTGGCGCGCTTCAGCAGGTACGGAGGAAGTTCGAGGCCCTTGCACACCACGATGAGCGGCATCGTGAAGTGGAACAGCCGGTCGATGGCGTCGCGCACCTGCTGCGGCGACAGCGTGGCGAGATAGGTCAGCTCGGTCTGGGCGAGGATCTGGATGCGCTCGGGCAGGAAGTTCTCGACGAACCCCATCAGCGCCATGCCCGGCCGGTTGATGTCGCTCACGGTGATCTCGCAGCGTGAAGCGAGCGATTCCGACAGTTGTTCGACCTGCAGGTCTGCGGATTGGTCCTCGTACAGGCGGGCGATACTGAGTGATTTCACGTTCTCCTCAGTCCTCATCGCCATCGGTGAGCTCGTCAGCCGCCGGGGGCACGGGCGGGGCGCCGTTCAGGCGTGCTTCGCGGCGCGGCGCGCCCACGCGCTTCTCCTTGTTGCGCCGCACGCGCTCCTCGAGCCGGTCGGCGGCCAGCTCCAGTGCGGCGAGCACGTCGGCGTGTGACTCGGTGATGACGAGGTCCTGCTGGTGGGCACGCAGTGTGATCTCGGCCGTGTGGATCTTGCGCTCGGCCGACACGATCACGCGTACCTCGCGGATGGCTTCGTCATAGCGCTGCAGCTTCACCAGGCGCTGTTCGACGAATACCCGGACCTCGGGTCCCAGGTCGCAGTGACGGGCGGTGAGGTGGATCTGCACAGTGGTCTCCCTGGCGAAGCCGAAGCCTCCGGCCGCGCCGTTCGGACGGGACTTCAGGCCACGCGCCGGCGAAGCCGGGCGGGCAGGACCTGCAACTGTTCCCGGTACTTGGCCACGGTCCGGCGCGCGATCTGCAGCCCCTTCTCGTGCAGCAGTTCGGCGATGCGCTGGTCGGACAGCGGGTCCCTCTTGTCCTCCTCGTCGATGAGCCCTCGGATGATGTCCTTGGCGGTACGGGCCGAGACGTCGTCGCCATCGTCCGTGGCCAGTCCGCTCGAGAAGAAGAACTTCAGTTCGAACACCCAACGCGGCGTCTGCACGTACTTGCCGCTGCACACACGGCTCACGGTGGACTCGTGCATGTCGATCTGCCGGGCCACCTGCGCCAGCGTGAGCGGGCGCAGGCACGCAATGCCCTTGTCGAAGAACTCGCGCTGCTCGCGCACGATGCAGTTCATCACCTTGATCATGGTGCGCCGCCGCTGCTCGATGGTCTGGATCAGCCACTTGGCCGACGCCAGCTTGCCCTGGATGTACTCGCGAGTCTGCTTCTGCTCCTCACTCGCGTCGGGCTTGCGCCTGTTCGCCGCGATCACGCTCTCGTAGGCCGACGAGATGCGCAGGCGCGGCACGTTGCGATCGTTCAGCATGACCACGTACTCCTCGTCCACGCGCTCCACCAGCAGGTCGGGCACCACGTACTTGGGGTCCTCGGCCGACACCATCGTGCCGGGCCGCGGGTGCAACGTGGCGATGCTGTCGGAGGCGTCCTGCACCTCGATCGTGCTGACCTTAAGCAGTCGCGCGATCTCGGGGAAGCGGCGGTTCACGAGGTGGTCGAACTGGTCGTGGATCATGCGCCACGCGAGTGAGTCACGCTTGCCGAGCGCGTCGAGCTGGATGAGCAGGCACTCGCGCAGGTCGCGCGCACCCACCCCGGCTGGCTCGAGCGCCTGCACGACGCACAGCACCTTCTCGACCGCCTCCTGTGTCGAGCCCAATGCTTCGACGATATCGTTCATCGGTGTCACCAGCCAGCCGCGGTCATCGAGCGAACCGACGAGGAACTCCGCGATGATCATGGCCTCGCGCTTCATGTTCAGGAAGTGGAGCTGCTCCAGGAGGCTCTCGACCAGCGTGGTGCGTGTGACCGGCACCTTCTCGAGGAACTCCATGTTGGTCTCGCTCTGCGGCACGTAAGTGCGGTCGAGCGCGCCGTCCTGAAGATAGTCCGACCAGTCGATCGGGTCCTCCTCGGCGGGGTCGTCGGGCTCCTCGTTGTTCTGTTCGTCGGCGGACGCCTCGCGGTCGATGTCCTCCTGCTCGGTGACCTCGTCTACTTCCTCGAGCAGCGGATTCTGCAGCACCTCCTGCTTGAGGATCTGCTGCAGTTCGAGCGTGGGCACCTGCAGCAGCTTGAGCGCCTGCTGCAGGCGCGGCGTCATGATGAGCTTCTGGGTCTGCGACAGGTGCAGCGAGTGTTTCATCTCCATGGCGTCGGCCTCGGATGCCTAGAGGGTGAATCCTTCACCCAGGTAGTACTGCCGGGCCAGCGCGTTGTCGGCCAGCTCCTGAGGAGAGCCGGACAGCTGGATGCGGCCATCGAACATGATGTACGAACGGTCGGTGGTATTGAGTGTCACGCGCACGTTGTGGTCGGTGATGAGCAAGCCCAGCCCGCGCGCGCGCAGACGGCCGATGATCTCCTGGATCTCCTCGACCGCGATCGGGTCGATGCCCACGAACGGTTCGTCGAGCAGCAGGAACGAGGGCTGGCGCGACAGCGCGCGCGTGATCTCGACGCGGCGGCGCTCGCCGCCCGAGAGCTTGTGCGCGTGCCGGCTGGCGAGGTGTGTGAGGTTCAAGTCCGCGAGCAGCTCCTCGAGCCGGGATTCGCGCTGCGCCTTGGTGAGCGGCATGGTCTCGAGCACCGCCAGCACGTTCTCGCGCACGGTGAGCTTGCGGAAGATGCTTGGCTCCTGTGCCAGGTAGCCGAGCCCCAGCCGCGCACGGCGGTAGACCGGCTCGGCGGTGATGTCGCGACCGTCCAGCTTGATCGTGCCGCCATTCGGCCGCAGCAGGCCCACGACCATGTGAAACGAAGTGCTCTTGCCAGCACCGTTCGGTCCCAGCAGTCCCACGACCTCGCCGCGGCCCACGCGGAAGGAAACGCCCTTCACGACCTGCCACTTGCCGTAATAGCGAACCAGGTTCTCGGCCACGAGTCCGTCGGTGGCGACGACGGGAGCGACGGGTTTCTCGGCCATCGTCTCGGTCACCGAGGGCCTCCCAAGGCAGGTGCCCCTTTGCGCGGAGCGGTCGTGACCGAGCGCGCCGCACCCGGCTGCACAAGCGCGCGCACCTGGTCGCGGAACTCGAAGTGCTCGAGGTGCGGATCGCTCTCGAAGCCCACACCCTCGAGCACGGACCCCTCCTTCTCGACGCGCACCAGTTTGTCCGAGGTGATCCGGTCGAGATTGTTCGAGAAGCGCAGCTCCTCGGTTCGCATCGTCCAGCCCTCGACGGTCTGCAGCACCACCTTGCCGCGCGCCACCATGTCGCGGCTGCGCTGGTAGAGCTCGCCCTCGTGTGCGACCAGTTCAGAGCTCTTCTTGCCGACATCGTCGAAGAAATCGATGCGCACCGTGCGAGCGGTGACCAGGTCTTTCGCTGTGAACGTGGACGCCCGCTTTGCGAACAGTGTCCACTGCGTGAGACCAGAGTCCGTCTCGGTGACCGTGAAGTCCTCGACCTCGCTGTCGGGCAGTTCGCCCGAGGCGTCCATGCCGGACACCTGCTTGCCCCCGCCGCAGCCCGCGAGGGCGGCCACCATGAGACCCATGCCGAGAAGAAGCGCCGGGAACAGGCGGTGCGGGAACCGGGGTGCGTCGGAGGGCATGGAGCTTTCCGGAAGAGGGTGTGCGACAACGCCTTCTGCGGCCACGCTAACAAGCGGACGGGCAGGGTTCAAGCAGGCTCTATGCCACCCGACATCCCCGCGCCGCACTTGAAGTTATCGGCCGGAGCCCGCGCGGACTTTCGTCCCCGATGGCCGGCTCCGGACGCAAGCGTCTCACGCCCGTCGCGGTCCTTTGGGATGCCGCTTGGCCGCGGCAGCTTCCGCTGTCCCTCGAGCGCGGTTGTCATGCCCGGCCCGGTCCCCCGCCGGCGAGTGCCGCGCAGCTTCAGCGGCGGCGCCTGTACACGCCGTGGAACTGTACCGACTACGTCTTCCCCGCGTCGGCCGATACCTCCCAGATCTGGTGCGCCTCGTCAGGACCCTTGGGCTTCCACGTGATGCGATCCGTGCTCGGCTTGCCCTGCACCATCCGGTCGGGGCCCTGCAGCATCATGTTTCCGTCCACGAGGCTACCCTCGAGCAGCAGCAGGTTGCCGTGGTCGTTGACCCAGCTCTGGTGCCAGCGCTGCGTCGTGCGGTCGTAGATGTTGTAGCTCTCGCCGTTCATCCCGCCCGCGCCCTTCCAATGTTCCTGGATCACGCACGCGCCGAGCGGCCGCGTGACGCCGTTGCGCCCCGAGGGCTTGCCGTCCGGCGTGGTGACGTCCCACTCGCCCACCCAGAAGTCGAACTGCCGGTACTCGAGCGCGGAACAGGGTACGGATGTGGACGCGGCGCTCTGCGCGGGTGCCGGGGCCGTGAACCACGGAACGAACAGGGCCGCGGCGAGCAGCGCGGTGATGCGGCGGGACATGACGCCTCCTCGGTTCCCCGGTCGGGGTGAGCGCGGAACAGACCGCTCCCACTCGCTCGGGACCAGCGCCCGCGGAAGGACGCGGCCAAGGGCCCGACCAACGCGTCGCGAATCGGGCGGCCGGGATCAGATGGGGTGGCGGATGGACGCACCCACGAGATAGGATGGCGCGCATGCTCAGGCGCATCACACTCTCCCTCCTGCTCGCGCTGCCACTCCTGGCGCACGCGGCTCCGGCGAACAAGCCGAAGCCCGCGAAGGCCGCCGCGTGGAAGCCGGCGGTGCCGTTCATCGAGGACGACTTCGGTCGCGCGCTCGCACTGGCGAAAGAGCGAAAGCTCCCCGTGTTCATCGAGGGCTGGGCGCCCTGGTGACACTCGTGCCGGTCGATGAGGGCCTATGTCTGGACCGACAAATCCCTCACGCGGCACGCCGGGCGGTTCGTCTGGCTCAGCCTCGATATGGAGAAGGCGCAGAACGCGGCGGCTCGCAAGCAGCTCGGCATCAGCGCGTTCCCTACTTTCTATGTCGTGGACCCGTCGGACGGCCACGTCGAGATCCGCTGGCTGGGCGGCATGTCGCTGGCGCAGCTCGAGCAAGTGCTCGACGACGGTGAGCTGGCGGTGAAGGGCGGCGCACAGGGCCCGGCGTTGGAGGCACTGATCGCCGCCGACCGAGCGTACGGAGCCGAGAAGTACCCCGAGGCCTGCACGCAGTACGTGCGCGCCCTGAGCCTGGCATCCGAGGGCTGGCCCGCGTACGGACGCGCCGTCGAGTCGCTGATGTTCGTGTACTCGCAGGCGGACTCGGTGGAGCCGAGCCTGCGCGTGGCCGACGCCGCATGGCCGCGTCTGCGTGGCACGCCGTCGGCGGGCACGGTCGCCGCACTGGCGCTCGACGCGGCCACCGAGCTCGCGGATTCGGTGCCGGGCCGTGCGTCGTGGCTCGCGCGCTACGAGGCCGCGTGCCACGAAGTGCTCGCAGATCCGAAGCTGTTGCTCACGGGCGACGACCGCTCGGGCATCTACTTCTCGCTCGAGGGCGCACGTGAAGCGGTTCACGACAGCGCCGGCGTGCGGCGGCTCCAGGACGAGCACATCGCCATGCTCGAGGACTGGGCTGCGCGCGCGACGAACGCCGAGCAGCGCGCGACGTACGACTCGCACCGGCTGGCGCTCTACATCGAGCTGGGCCGGCCCAAGGCCGCAGTACCCATGCTCGAGCAATCGCGCAGGGACTTCCCCGACGACTACAACCCGCCGCAGCGACTCGCGACCGCCTACAAGGCGATGAAGCAGTGGCCCGACGCCCTCGCCGCTTCTGACGTGGCGCTGCCGCTCGCGTACGGCCCGCGGCAGTTCCTGGTGCTCAACATGCGCGCCGACATCCAGCTCGGGATGGCCGACACGACCGCGGCGAAGGCGACGCTCACCGACGCGCTCGCAAAGGCCGAGAAGATGCCGGATGGGTTGAAGAGCCCTGGCACGATCCGCTCGTTGAAGGGCCGGCTGGAGAAGTTGGGTGTGAAGCCCGCCGAGCCCCCGGCGACCGCTCCCTCGCCCGGTCGCTGAGCCGCCAGCGCGTGGAACTCAAGCGCGTCCTCGGCCTGTGGGACGCGATCTGCGTCGTGATCGGTGCGATCATCGGCGTGGGCATCTTCTTCAACCCGCGCGACGTGGCCAACGTGACGGGCAGTGCTTCGGGTGCGCTGCTCGCATGGACGCTCGGCGGCGTGGTCGCCCTGCTGGGCGCGTTCACGTTCGCCGAACTCGGCCGGCTGCGGCCTCGCGCCGGCGGCCAGTACCACATCCTGCGCGATGCCTATGGGCGCGCGCCCGCGTTCCTGTTCGTCTTCTGCAACCTCACCGCCGTGCAAGCCGGTGGCGTGGCCATCATCGGCATCGTCTGTGCGCAGCACTTGGGCGTGGCGATGTTCGGCGTGGAGCCCTCGAGCCGCTGGGTGCTGACCGTGGCGAGCGTGTTCACGTGGGCGCTCGTGGGCCTGAACGTGATCGGCGTGCGCTCGGGTGCGAGGTTCCAGAACGCCACTGTGATCGTGAAGCTGGTCACGCTGGGCGCGCTGTTCGTGCTGGCGGCGCTGCTTCCGCCGGGAGCTGTTCCTGCTGCTGGCGACGCGGTCGCGCCTGTGCCTGGTGAACCAGCCCCGACCGCCGCAGCGCTCGGGTTCTCGTCGTTGTTCGCCGGTGTGACGCTCACGTTGTTCGCCTACGGCGGCTGGCAGCAGTCGCTGTGGATGGCTGGTGAGGTGAAAGACGCACAGCGCACGGTACCGCGCGCCATCGTCGTCGGCGTGGTGGTGGTGGTGGCCGCCTATCTAGCCGCCAACTGGGCGTATCTCGACTTGCTCGGGTTCGCGGGCGTGAAGGAATCAGGCGCGCTCGCCGCCGACGCGTTCTCGGCTTGGTCACCCGGCGTGGGCCGCCGCGTGGCCGCCGCTGCCGTGGCGCTCTCTGCGCTGGGAGTTCTGAACGCGCAGTTCTTGACCGGCCCGCGACTGACATGGGCGATGGCGCGCGAGGGCCAGTTCTTCTCGCCGATGGCGCGACTGCACCCGAAGTTCGCCACGCCGGCCGCGGCGACCGTGCTGCTTGGCGTGCTGGCGACCGCGCTGTCGTTGGGGCTCGGCATTGCCGGCACCGACATGCTGACGACCGGCGTGGTGGTGGTGGATGCCGTGTTCTTCGCGCTGACAGGCCTGGCGCTGCTGGTGCTGCGCGCGCGAAGTGCTCCGGCTGATCGAGGCCCGCGCTGGGTGGCCGCGGCGGCCGTGGCGTTCGCGGTACTCGAACTGCTCGCCATCGCCGGCTCGGTGCTGCAGCAGGACGCCCGGCGCGTCGCGTTGAGCGGCCTCGGCTGGATCGGCGGGGCGGCGATCGTGTGGCTCGTGTGGTTCCGGCGGGAGCAGGTCGAGAGGTCGTAGGAAGGCGCTGCGCTGTCCAGCAGCGCTTGAGGTCGACGGGGTGGCGACG
>CAZADU010000370.1:0-6213 GCA_964483945.1 uncultured bacterium | reverse complement strand
CACGCGGCGGTCGCTCGTGGACGTGGGGGTCTCTGACACGGGCGTGGGCATCCCCAAGGAACTGATGGAGAAGATCTTCGACCCCTTTTTCACGACGCGCAGCATGGGCACGGGGCTGGGGCTGCCCATCTCGGTGCAGATCGTGCGCGACGCGGGCGGCGTGATCACGGCCAAGAACAACTCGGGCGGGGGTGCGACGCTGCGCGTGTCGCTGCCGGTGCCGGCCGAACCCCCCGGCCGCTCCGAGGAGTGAGAGGCCACCGATGAAGACCTCCGTGCTGGTGGTGGACGATGAGCTCCTGATCCGCAAGTCCCTCGGCAAGGTGCTGCGCTCGAGCGGGTACATGGTGGACGTGGCCAGCACCGGCGCGGAAGGGCTCGAGAAGGTGCGCGAACTGAGGCCGCAGGTGGTCATTCTCGACATGCGGCTGCCGGATACGGACGGTCTCTCGGTGCTGCGCAAGGCGCGCGAGGTGGACCCGCTGCTTCAGGTCATCATCATCACCGCGCACGGTGACGTGCAGACGGCGGTGGATGCGATGAAGCTCGGCGCCTGCGACTTTGTGCGCAAGCCCTACGAGATGGAGGACATCGTCCTCGCGGTGGGCTCGGCGGCCCGGACGTTCAAACAGGCCACCGAGCTCGACCTCTACCGCCGCAGGGCGTGGCAGCACTATTCGGGCGAGGAGATCATCGGCAAGTCCGGGCCCATGCAGCAGGTGCGCGGCCTGATCGAGAAGGTGGTGCGCAGCAAGGCCACGAGCGTGCTGATCACGGGGGAGAGCGGCACCGGCAAGGAACTGGTCGCCCGGGCCATCCACTATCGAAGCGACCGCGCCCAGGCCCCGCTCATGGAGGTGAATTGCTCGTCGTTTCAGGAAGCGCTGCTCGAGAACGAGCTGTTCGGCCACGAGAAGGGCGCCTACACCGACGCGACCGATCTCAAGAAGGGCCTGGTCGAGCTGTGCGACGGGGGCACGCTGTTCCTGGACGAGGTGGCCGACATGCCGCTGCCCACCCAGGCCAAGTTGTTGCGGTTCATCGACCACCGCAACTTCAAGCGCGTCGGCGGCGCGATGGATATCGCCGTGGACATCCGCATCGTCGCGGCTACGAACAAGAACCTCGACGAGGAAGTGAGGCTGGGTCGCTTTCGCACTGACCTCTACTTCCGCCTCAAAGTGGTGAGCATCCTGCTTCCGCCGCTTCGGGACCGCGAAGGGGACGTCGCGCTGCTGTCACGCCACTTCATGAAGGAGTTCTCCCGCAAATTCCAGAAGGGCTTCCACGAGATCGCCCCCGAGGCCGTCTCGAGGCTGGAGGTCTACCCGTGGCCCGGCAACGTGCGTGAGCTGCGCAACATGATCGAGCGCGTGGTACTGCTCGAGGAGGGCGACCGCATGGAGGAGGAGCACCTGCCGCCCGAGATGCTGGGGCGACGCACTGCGGCCGCTCCCGCCGCGGCGTCCGCGATGCGCGACGCGCTCAGCCTGCCGACGCTGGCGCAGATCGAGATGGAGCACATCAACGAGGTGTTGCGCCTCACCTCAGGCAACAAGAGCCGTGCCGCGCGCATCCTCGACATCTCGCGCCAGGGCCTCATCGAGAAGTTGCGCCGGCTGCGTCTCGAGGACGCGAACGAACGAGCTGTCGAACGCGCGTGAGCTTCGCCGCGCGGTGCCATGTCAACTTTTCTGGCACCCTCAACGTTCTGGACACCGACCGGCAAGCACAACGATGGCAACGAGTTGCCAGCTGCCATCCGTGTAACGTGCCAGAATATTGACAGTTAGCTCGGTTCTCCACAGCCACGTTTCGCTGCGCTGGCGCTCTGCGGAATTCGATTTTCACATGGCAACAAACACGATTGCAATCAGTTGCATGAGATCACGCCATGCGACTACGGAGTTTGGCACACAAGCTGCTGTGTACCACATACGAGCGATGCGACATCCGTGCGCACCGCAAACGACGTGTACACAGTCAGGCTCGCTTCACGTCCTGAAAGGGGAGGTGATTTCACATGGCTGCCAAGAAGAAGGCTGCGAAGAAGAAGGGCACGAAGAAGAAGGCCGCGAAGAAGAAGAAGTAACCGGTATCTGGACCTGGCACGTCCTTGAGGGGCGCGCTGGCTCACGCCGGCCGCCCCTTTTCCATGTCACACCTCGTGCTCGCGGCGCCCTGCGCCCGCGGACACGAGTCGAAGGAAGTCGAGTCGGGGACTCTGCGCACAGGATGAGCCGTCATCCCCGGCGCGAGCGGGCTGGTCTACCAAGGATGGTGGCGCCACCCGCACTTCTTCCCGCCGCAGCGTCCGGCCCGCCCGGCGGGAATCGGCTAAGGTGAGGCGACCCTCCGATCGCCACGCCCCCTTCCAGCGAGCCCGCGCCTTCGTGCCCGCCTCCGAGCCCATCGCCGTCATCCGCATCCGCGGCGCCCGCCAGCACAACCTGCGCGGCGTGGACCTCGACCTGCCGCGCGGTGCGCTGTCGGTGATCACTGGGGTGTCCGGCTCGGGGAAGTCGTCGCTCGCGTTCGACACGCTCTACGCCGAGGGGCAGCGGCGCTACGTCGAGTCGGTGAGCACGTACGCCAAGCAGTTCCTGGACCGGCTGCCGCGGCCCGACGTGGACCAGATCACGGGGCTCACCCCGGCCGTGAGCATCCAGCAGAGCGCGCCGGCGCGCAGTGCCCGCTCCACGGTGGGCACGGCGACCGAGCTGCACGACCACCTTCGGCTGCTGTTCGCCCGATTAGGGCAGGTCCACTGCGTGAAGTGCGGTCGGGCGGTGGTGGCGGACTCGCCGCAGACCATCGCGCGCGAGGCCGTTTTGTGGGCGGACGACACGCCGGTGCTGGTGCTGGCCCCGGTCGCACTATCGGAGCGGCTGTCGTGGGACGAGCAGGCCGCACATCTGCTGCGTGCCGGCTACACGCGCGCGTGGGTCGGAGGCGAGGTCATCCAGCTGGACCCGGTGCCAAAGCTCCCGCGGGGCGCACGCACCGTGAGCGTGGTGGTGGATCGCTTCCGCTGGACCGCCGGTGAGCGCGAGCGATTGGTGGAGGCGTGCGAGCACGCTTTCCGCCGCGGCGAGCGCCGCCTCGAGCTGGCGCTCGCCGGAGCCACTCCGGAGACGCGCAGCGAGCGATGGGAGTGCTCGAACTGCGGCACGCCGGCGCAGGAGCCGGAGCCCGCGCTGTTCTCGTTCAACAGCCCGCTCGGTGTCTGCCCCACCTGCCGTGGGTTCGGCGACGTGCTCACGTTCTCGCCCGACTTGATCGTGCCCGACCCGGCCAAGACGCTGCGCCAGGGCGCACTCGCCCCGTGGGCGGGCTCGTGGCGGTCGGTGGCGTGGCCGCGGTTGCAGAAGCTGTCGCAGGAGAAGGACGTGCCGCTCGACACGCCTTGGCGCGACCTGAGCGCTCCGCATCGCGAACTTCTCATGGCGGGGAGCAAGGACTTCCGCGGCGTGATCCCGTTCCTGCAGCGCCTGCAGCAAAAGTCGTACAAGGCGGGCAACCGGTTCATCGTCAAACGCTACCAGCAGCCGAGGACGTGTGCGGACTGCCGAGGTGCCAGGCTCCGGCCCGAAGCGCTCTCGGTCACGCTCGGCGGCCGCAGCATCACGCAGTTGTGCGCGCTGCCCGTGGCCGAGTTGGCAAAGTTCATGGACACGCTGGAGCTGGACGAGCGCGGCAGGGTGATCGCCGCGGTGCCACTGGGCGAAGTGAAGTCGCGACTTCGCTTCCTGCTGCGCGTGGACCTCGGCTATCTCACGCTCGACCGCCACATGCGCACGCTCTCGGGCGGCGAGGCGCAGCGCATCGAGCTGGCCAACGCGCTCGGTGCCAACCTGGCCGACACGCTGTACGTGCTGGACGAGCCCACGGCCGGGCTTCACCCGCGCGACACGGAACGGCTGATCGCCATCCTGCGCGAACTCACCGCGCGCTCGAACACGGTGGTGGTGGTCGAGCACGACCCGCTGGTCATCGGGGCTGCTGAGGTGCTGGCCGACCTGGGGCCGGGCGCGGGCGAACAGGGCGGACGGCTGCTCTACGCCGGTCCGGTCGCGGGCATCGCCGGAGCCCCAGAGTCACTCACCGCAGCGTACTTATCGGGGGAGAAGCGCATCTCGCGAGCCCGCGCGGCGGGCGAACCGGACGGTTTCCTCGTCGTGGAAGCGGCCACACAGCACAACCTGAAGAGCGTGACGGCGCGCTTCCCGCTCGGGCGGATCACGTCGGTGACCGGCGTGTCGGGCTCGGGCAAGAGCAGCCTGGTCGATGACGTGCTCTACCGCGCGGCCCTCCGCCATTTCGAGGGACGCGAGGACGACCCGGTGGGGGCGCATGTCGCCATCCACGGGTTCGAGGGCCTGAAGCGGGTGGCCCTCGTGGATCAGTCGCCCATCGGCCGCACGCCGCGCAGCTGCCCGGTCACCTATCTCGGGGCGTTCGCCGCGCTGCGCGAGGCGTTCGCGCGCACGCCGGCGGCGATGGCGCGGGGGTTGAAGGACGGCGCGTTCTCGTTCAACGCCGCGGGTGGGCGCTGCGAGCACTGCGAGGGGGCCGGCTGGGTGCAGGTCGAGATGTACTTCTTGGCCGACATCTTGGTGCCGTGCGAGGTCTGCGCGGGAACCCGCTTCAAGCCCGAGGTACTGGATGTGCGCGTGCGCGGCGTGAACATCAAGGAAGCGCTCGACATGACCGTGGACGCCGCGTTCGAGCACTTCGCCAAGGAGAACCGGTTCACGCGCCCGCTGCACGTGCTGCGCCAGGTGGGTCTGGGCTACCTACGACTCGGCCAGCCCGCCAACCAGCTCTCGGGCGGCGAGGCGCAGCGGTTGAAGATCGCGCGCGAGCTGGCCGAGCGCGGGTCGGGCCCGACGCTCTACGTGCTGGACGAGCCCACCGTGGGCCTGCACTGGGCCGACGTGCAGCGGTTGCTGGACGTGCTGGATGACCTGACGCAGCGCGGCGACACCGTGGTCCTGGTGGAGCACAACACGGACGTCATCCGCTGCAGCGACTGGGTCGTGGACTTGGGCCCCGACGGGGGCGACGGCGGTGGGCGGCTGCTGGCCGAAGGCCCGCCCGAGGTGATTGCCGCGAGTCGCGAGTCTCACACCGGTTGGTTCCTGCGCGAGGCGGGTGTGAGCGATGAGGTGGCGTTGTCGCCAGCGGGGGCGCGCGCGGTGCGCCCGGTCCTCGCGAAGCCCGTTGCCGCACGGGCGAGGAAGTCGAAGCCCCGCGTTCGCTGACGTCCTTCGTTGAGGGCCGCCACCCTTCGCGTGCCCAGGTCCAAGCGTCGTGCTCGCAGGACGCCGCGCAGCGCGACGCTGCAGCGAGAGCCCGCCCGCCGCGGCCGATGGACCTCGGCGCTGGCTGCGGGTAGCGTGCGCGAACCGTCATGGTTGCGGTGCTTCCGCGCCCACGGGACGGCCACCCACAGCCAGAAGAGCCCCACCCGCGCGCAGGAGACCGGCATGAAGCCGAAGGCGAAGGCGACCGTACCCCGCAAGATCGAATTGCCGAGCCACTTCCGGCCGCACCCCTGGCACGGGCTTGACCCCGGGCGCGAAGCACCCGAGGTGGTGGACGCGTTCATCGAGATGACCCCGTTTGACCTCATGAAGTACGAGGTGGACAAGGCCTCGGGCTACGTGCGAGTGGACCGGCCGCAGCGGTTGTCGTCGAACGTGCCCGCACTCTATGGATTCATCCCGCGCACCTACTGCGGTGCACATGTCGGCGCACTGGTGGCGCGCGGCACGCACGGTGATGGCGATCCGCTCGACATCTGCGTGCTGTCCGAGCGGCCTATCAGCCGCGCCGAGATCTTGATCCGCTCGCGAGTGGTGGGCGGCCTGCAGATGGTCGACCACGGTGAGGCCGATGACAAGATCGTGGCGGTGCTGGCGAACGACGACGTGTTCGGCGGCGTGCGCCGGATCGAGGACTTGCCGCCGGCGATGATCGAACGGCTCGAGCACTACTTCCTCGCGTATAAGTCGCGCCCGCGCATGAAGTCGCCCGCACTCGTGCACCAGGTCTACGGCCGCCGCCACGCCGTCGCCGTGGTGCGCGCCGCCATGCAGGACTACCGCGACCGCTTCGGCGGCTGATCTCGGTCGCGGTAGCGCCCTTCGTGTACCTACTGATGCCCCGCGATGCCTCGCCGCGACGCTGTCCCGCGACAGCTGTCCCGCG
>CAZADU010000369.1:0-7719 GCA_964483945.1 uncultured bacterium | reverse complement strand
TATCTCAAGTACCAGAACCGCCGCGCGGACTACCTGGCCGCGTTCGCCAACGTGGTGGACTGGGACGTGGTGTCGGCGAGGTACGGGAAGGGGAAGTAGACGGAGCGCATGGCAGTTCCCAGATGCGCCCATGCACGAGCGTCACCCCTGGAGGCAGCGAATGCTCAAGACCAAGTCTGTGTGGAGTCCAATCGACCGAAAGGGCGACGGCCTGAGGATCCTCGTGACTCGCTTCAGGGGGCGCGGAATGCCAACTACGCGATACGACGCGTGGATGCCGTCTCTGGGGCCAAGTGAGCGCCTCTTGGCGCAGGGACAGTCGGGCAAGATCACCTGGGCCAGATTCGCGAGAGAATACCGCGCGGAACTCTTCATGGACGGCCCCATCGATACGCGGAGCGCCACCATCAAGAATCACGGCCAGAAGTTCACGCTCCGGCTGCTCAAGCAACTTGCGCGCAAGGGGGGCGTGACGCTCATGTGCCATTGCGCGCCGGATCAGGGCCGCTGCCACAGGCACGTGCTGCAAGACGTGATCAGGAGTGGTCGCGTGTAGTCAAGATCAAGGCTTGGTTCGAGGCGCTGTGATTCAGCGTCCCCACGGCTGTCTCACGAAGAGAGCCCCCCATGCTCTACATGGTCATCAAGCACATCCGCCCTGGTTGCGCCCCCGACGTCTATCGCCGCTTCCGCGACCGCGGCCGGATGGCACCGGACAGGGTGCAGTACCTCACGAGTTGGGTGGACCTCGAGTTCCGGCGCTGCTTCCAGGTGATGGAAGCGCCCGACGAAGCGGCTCTGCGCGAGTGGTGCGGGACGGTTCGGAAGCCACGTCGAATCCAGCGAGGCGTTCGACCGCGGACTTCGTCTCCGCGGCCAGCGTCCATCGGATCGTGGCGGCGGCCGCCCGTCGGCGGAGCGAGTTGTGGGTGAAATTCCCCGGAATTCCGTTGACCCACGCTTCCGGAAGTTGTTAAGTGACGTTTCTGGCCTCGCGGAGTCGCATTCGCAAGGACCTTCCGGAAGCGTTTGGAGCTCCGTTCCCCCGAAAGACTGGCTTGGACCGGTTGCTACAGTCGTATCCCACCGGGTCCCACTTGTGAGCGCATTCGAGTCGCCGGCCCGACTCTCCACTCCTCACATGCACCCGCGGCGGTTCGGCGGGCAATCACCGGCTGGACTCGGAGTCTGGCCACACCCGGGAGTTGCTCCATGCGTATTGCGAACAAGGGTGGTGCCATTCTGACGTTGTTGGCGTTGCTGCTCGCCCCGGTCGGCGTGGCGAACGCTCAGGCGACCGGCGAAGTCGTCGAGGGTTTCGCGGGTGTAACGAACGTGGACGCGTCCCCGACGCGCCCGGCCCCGACGCCGTCGCTGAATGCCGTCGCCTACGACAACACGCTCTCGGCGGCGAACTTCGGCTTCTCATCCACGGATCCTCTGGCCATCTTCGGCGACGAGTTGTTCACCACCAACACGGGCCTGCTGTCCGGGATGCAGCTGTCCCTCTTTAACTCGCCTTCCAGCTTGGGCCCGCTGCTCACGGCGAACATTGGTGTCGAGCTCTACGACGCGGTTACCGCTGTGTTGCTCGGTTCGTACACCGTCAACGTGAACTTCGGTGCGGGACTGACGCCGGGTTTCTACTCGCTCGTCAACGTCACGAACCTCGACCCGCTCGCCATCAACCTGGGCGTGACGGACGTGGTCGTGCTTCAGAGCGTCATCAGCAAGACCGGCACGGCCAACCGGTTGGGCATCGCTTCGCTGACCCCGCCCACGGTGGGCGGCAGCCCGGACTACATGTACATCGACGCCGCCACCGTCGGTGGTGGTGCGGCCGGCTTCTACAACATCGCCTCGGGCCCGGCGAACCCGGGTTACCAGGTGTCGGTTGCGCTGCCGCCGGTCGGCACGGCGTCCAAGACCTGGGGCCAGGTGAAGAAGCTCTACCGGTAGCATGACCGCCGGTCCGCCGCGCATGCGCGGCCGGCCGGTTGTGGGTCACTCGAACGGTCGGTCCCTGCGCAGGGGCCGGCCGATTCGCTTGGTGTCGCCGGGCCACGGGAGAACTCGATGCCTGCCGGCCACAGGAATGGCGCCGCTTCCCCACCCGTCTGAGGGGTGCTTCTCGCTGCAAACGCTAACCTGATTGTGGCACCATGCGCGCCGGCCGGGTGCACTGGGCCGATCCCCTGGGGAGTGTTCCCATGCCCGTCACGGACATCGAGCGCAAACGCTGGGAACAGGCCCTCGAGGCGTTTATCGAGCGCCGGCGACCGCCCTTGCACCTGCGCAAGGAAGTCGACATGGGTTTCCGCATCACGGGGCAGTGTGTTGAGCTGTTCGAACTGCGCCCCGACTGGCGGACACGGAAGACGATGCAAGAGCGTCCGTTCGCCAGAGCCACCTACGTCCGGATCCGGAACCTGTGGCGCGTCTATTGGATGCGTCGGGATCTCAAGTGGCACCGCTATCCACCCCATCCCGAGGTGAGGACGATTGAGCGGTTCCTTTTGATCGTGGACCGGGACGAACACAGCTGTTTCTTCGGCTGAACGATCTTCCGTAACTCGGGATCAGCCAGCACCGGATGGGCAATGCAGCCGTGAGGCCTCACCGGCGACTACTGGAATTGTCGGAAGCGAACCCAGAGGCAAGGAGGTCTCGCGGTGAGTCCCAAGCGTTGGTCGAGGCGATCCGCCTGACGCGAGGTGTCTCCGGCATTTCCGCCACCATGCCCGCATCAGCCTTCCGCGAGTATGGCAGCGAGTGGGCTGAGGACGGCGCGCATTGTGCTAGAGTAGATTAAGGGCGCCGAAGCAGTCGAGCGTTCGCTCCACGCCACCGATCGCACGGAGCGCTGAGGGCGTCGTCGAGCCTCAGCGAACCCGAGAGGTGCTCCGAGATGGCCACCGACCCCCGCGACCCGCGCCTCATCCTCGTTACCGGCTGCACCGGCTATATCGGCGGCCGATTGGTGCCGCGCCTGCTGGAGGCGGGCTATCGCGTGCGCTGCCTGGTGCGCGACCGGACGCGGCTGCAGGGTCGAGCGTGGTTCGACCGGGTCGAGGTCGCTGTGGGCGACGTGCTCCAGCCCGGCACACTCTCGCCTGCGCTGCAGGGCGTACGCGCGGCCTACTACCTCGTGCACAGCATGGGCGAGGGCACGGGCTTCCATCAGCGCGACCTCGACGCCGCGCGAAACTTCGGCGCGGCCGCGCGAGCCGCCGGCGTGGAGCGGCTGATCTACCTGGGCGGCCTCGCCGAGTCCGCCGCCGGGCTCTCCGAGCACCTGCGCTCGCGGCTCCAGACGGGCGACGCCCTGCGCAGCGCCGGTGTGCCGGTGACCGAGTTCCGCGCCGGCGTCATCGTGGGCTCGGGCAGCCTGTCGTTCGAGATGATCCGCTACCTCACCGAGCGCGTGCCCGTGATGATCTGCCCGCGCTGGGTGTACACACGTACGCAACCGATCGGCATCGGCAAGGTGCTCGACTACCTCACCGCCGCGCTCGTCGTGCCCGAGAGCGCCGGGCGCGTCGTCGAGATCGGCGGCTCCAAGGTGGTCACCTACGGCGACATGATGACGATCTACGCGAACGTGCGCGGGCTCAAGCGGTGGATGCTGCCGGTGCCGGTGCTCACGCCGCGGCTATCGTCCTACTGGGTGAACATCGTCACGCCGATCCCCGCGGTGATTGCGCGGCCGCTGATCGAGGGCCTGCGCAATGAGAGCGTGGTGCACGACCCCATTGCCCGCACGCTGTTCCCCGGCATCACCCCGGTGAGCTACCGCACATCGGTGGAACGCGCGCTCGACCGGCTTCAGGCGAGCGATGTCGAGACGGCGTGGAGCGACGCGCTCAGCACCAGCCAGGGCTCGGTGCCGCCGGTGCAGCTGACCACGCACGAGGGCATGATCATCGAGCGCCGCCAGCGTGTCGCGGAGGCGTCGGCGGCCGAGCTCTACCGCGTGTTCACTGGCCTCGGGGGGCGGCGCGGCTGGTTTTACATGAACTGGGCGTGGGAGATCCGCGGGTGGATGGACCGACTGATGGGCGGCGTGGGGCTGCGGCGCGGCCGGCGCGACGCGGACGAACTGCGTGTGGGCGACGCGCTCGACTTCTGGCGCGTCGAGGCGGTGGAGCCCGGGTCGCTGCTGCGGCTGCGCGCCGAGATGAAAGTGCCCGGGAAGGCGTGGCTGCAGTTCCAGGTGACTCCACGAGACGACGGAGCCTCGCTGCTGCAACAGACGGCGTACTTCGCACCCAAGGGGTTGTTCGGCTGGCTCTACTGGTACGGCATCTATCCCTTCCACGCGCTCATCTTCAGCGGGCTGATCGACCAGGTCGCCCGGCGCGCAAAGGCTTCCACGAACTCCAGACCCTAGTCGCGCGCCGCAGCGGCTCGAGCTAGTTGTGCACCCCTGCCGCTTCGCTGCCCGTGCGCTCGACGTATTCGACGTACGAGCCCAGGTAGGGGAACGGCGGCTGTGCGGCGATGCCGGCGTTCGGGTCGCCCGGGCGCAGTTCGAGCACGCGGTTCGATAGCCCGCGCAGGAACGTGCGGTCGTGGCTCACGAAGATCATCGTGCCCTCGAAGTTCTTCAGCGAGTCCACCAGCATCTCCTTGGTCTCGAGGTCCAGGTGGTTCGTGGGCTCGTCGAGAACCAGGAAGTTGGGCGGGTTGAACAGCATGCGCGCCAGCACCAGGCGTGACTTCTCGCCACCCGAGAGCACGCGGATGGGCTTGTCCACGTCCGTGCCCGAGAACTGGAACGCGCCGAGCAGGTTCTTCAGCACGCCTTGCGAGTCGAGCGGGAAGTCCCTCTGGATCTGCTCGAACACGGTCAGCGTGGGATCCAGCAGATCCAGCGCCTGCTGCGCGAAGTAGCCGACCTTCACGGACGCGCCCAGCCGCACGCTGCCCGCGTCGGGGTTGACCGCACCCATGATCAGCTTGAGCAACGTGCTCTTGCCCGCGCCGTTGCGGCCCATCACACACCAGCGCTCGGTGCGGCGGATCATCAGGTCGAACCCGGAATAGACCACGCGCTCGCCGAACGCCTTCTGGATGCCCTTCAACTCCACGACGTCCTCGCCCGAGCGCGACGGGTCGCGGAACTTGAACTCGACCACCTTGCGCTGGCGGGGGAGTTCCACGATCTCGATCTTCTCCAGCTTCTTCACGCGGCTCTGCACTTGTGCCGCCTTGGCCGCGTGAGTCTGGAACCGCTCGATGAACCGGCGCTCTTTGGCCAGCATGGCCTGCTGGCGCGCGTGTTGTGCCTCGCGGTTGGCGATGCCGATGGCTCGCTCGCGCACATAATGGTCGTAGTCGCCGGTGTAGCTCGTGAACTCCCCGGTGTCGATGTCCAGGATGCGGTCCACAATGCGGTTCATGAAATCTTTATCATGGCAAGTCATGAGCACGGTGCCGCCGTAGTCGCGGATGAACCGTTCCAGCCACAGGATGCTCTCGATATCCAGGTGGTTGGTGGGTTCGTCCATCAGCAGCACGTCGGGCCGCCCGAGTAGAATGCGGGCGAGCCCCACGCGCATCTTCCAGCCGCCCGACAAGGCGCCCACGTCGCCGTCCACCTGCACGTCCTCGAACCCGAGCCCGTGCAGCACCTCGCGCGCACGCGCCTCCAGGTCGTAGCCGCCGCCGCGCTCGTATTCCTCCTGCACGTGGCCGAACCGCTCGAGGATATTCTCCATCTCGTCGGCGCGACCGGGGTCGGCCATGGCGGCCTCGAGGTCCTTCAACTCATGGTGCAGGTCGCCCAGATTGCCGCTGCCGGCGATGGCCTCGTCCAGGACTGATCTGTCGCGCATCTCGCCGATGTCCTGGCGGTAGTAGCCGATCGAGAGCCGCCGGGGGACCGTGATCGAGCCCTCGTCGGGGCCTTCCTCACCGGTGATCATGCGGAACACGGTGGTCTTGCCAGCACCGTTCGGGCCGACCAGGCCGACCTTCTCGCCCGGATTCAGCTGGAACGACGCCTCCACGAACAGCACCTGCTTGCCGTATTGCTTGCTGACGTCCACGAAGTTGATCATGAGGCGGGACACTGTAGCAGGCGCGGGGTGCTGGCGGCGACTCGCGCGTGGGCGCTTCGCCGGTGGGCGCCGCGTGGGCAGGGAGCGCTGCTGCGGAGCCGGGGACCTCGCGCTCAGGCGCCTGTACGGCCTACCGCTCCGGCAGCCGCCACACGAGCGCTTCGACGCGTGCACCAGGCTCCAGCCGCTCGGCTGTCTCGGGGACCACGAGCAGCGCGTGTGCGTGCGCCTGCGGCAGCAGATGCCCCGAAAGCTGGGCCCCGGCTGGTGCTGCCCACAGTTCGCCGTCTCGCCACCCGAGTGTGACGCGCACGAAGTCGGTGCGGCCGGCGCGTGACTCGATCGGGGCCGCCACGCGCACCGGGACGCGCGGCCGGTCGAGCGCCGCATGGCCCATGAGCGATCGCAGGGCCGGGCGCACGAGCGCTTCGAACACGCACGCCACCGAGGCCGGATTGCCGGGCAGCCCGAAGAACAGCCGCCCCTGCGGCGTGCCGAACGCTTGCGGGCGGCCCGGGCGCATGGCCACGCGCCAGTGCTCGATGCCCGTGAGTGTGGTGATCGCCGCCTTCACCGGGTCGTGGTCCCCCGCCGAGACACCGCCGATGGTGAGCACCACGTCGCAGCTTTCGAGCGCCTCGCGGATGCCGTGTGCCACGCGGCCCGTATCATCGGGCAGGCGTTGCGCCAGATCCACGCGGCAGCCCGCAGCCGTCACCAGCTGCGAGAGCATGGGCAGGTTGCTGTCGCGGATCGCACCCGGCCGGAGCGGCTGGTCCACGTCCAGCAGCTCGTCGCCGGTGGAGAGTATGGCCACGCGAGGCATGGGGGAGGCCGCGAGGCAAGCGAACCCAAGCGAGGCGATCACCGCCAGGTCGTGCGGGGACAGTTCGCGGCCTGGCTCGAAGACCAGCGTGCCCTCGGCGAGGTCGGCGCCCGCGCCGCGAACATGCTCACCCGCTGCTGAAGCTCGCCGCATCGTGCATCGCTCGCCCGGGCCCGTGCCGCTTCGCTCGGCGTCCTCGAACGGCACGATGGTGTCCGCCCCCGCCGGTAGCATCGCGCCGGTCATAATGCGCGCCGCCTGGCCGGCGGCGAGCGAGCGCTCGCTCGCCCGCCCCGCGGGCAGCACCTCGACCACGTGGAGCGTGATCGGCGATTCGGGGCTGGCCTGCAAGAGGTCGGCCGCGCGCACGGCGTAGCCGTCCATTGCGCTATTGCGAAACGGCGGCAGCGCGTGCGGGGCCACGATCGCCTGCCGCAGCGCGCGCCCCACCGCGTCGGTGAACGGCACCTGCACCGCCGCCAGCGGGCGCACCGCGTCCAGCACGCTCGCTCGCGCCTCGGCGTAGGTGAGCGTGCTGGCGAGGCTCATGCGCGTCGTCGGCGCTTGGGCGAAGCGGGGGAGCGGCGGGGCGCCGGGCTGCGGCGAGTCGGACGGGCGGCGGCCTTGCGAGACGGCGCGGGCTTCGCGCCCGCCCGCGCGGCGCTGCCGCCGGCAGCACCGCGCGTCCAGTCTCCGCTGCGGCCGCCGCGTTTCTCCCAGACGGCAATCTCGCCGATCACGAGCCCGCGGTCCACCGCTTTGAGCATGTCCACCAGCGTGAGCGCCGCGGCGGCGACCGCGGTGAGGGCCTCCATCTCGACCCCCGTCTTC
>CAZADU010000368.1:0-3707 GCA_964483945.1 uncultured bacterium | reverse complement strand
TCGGTGTAGTCGAGCGCGATGGGCGAGCCCGCGTAGGCCAGCCGCACACCGGAGGACGGCGTTCCCTCGCCGGGCATCTGCTCGATGTCGGAGCGCGCGTGGTAGTGGCCCACGGCGTGGTAGTGGAACGGCGAAGCGGCCACCTCAGCGTCGCTGAACGGCGCGGTGATCTTTTGCGCGGGCGGGCAGCGGCCCTCGCGCGAGCCGTGGAATACCGCCACGTCGATGCCGCCGTCGGGCCGTTCGGCCACCCCCTCGATCGCCTGCTTGGCGAGCGGGCGGTCCATGGTGCCCGAGCTGGTGAGGAACGCGCGCCCCCAGATGCGCACGCCCGGCACGCTGGCCAGGGGCACCGAGGTCCAGCGCGGCTGGTCGAAGAGGTGCACGTGCGCCGGCCATTGCGTGCCGCGCGCGTGGAGCAGGCGCGGGTTCCAGGCGGCGTTGTCATTGGAGGCCGGGTCGTGGTTGCCGGGCGAGATGAACACCGGTGGGCAGCCGGGCACCGAGAACGCACGCACCGCGAACGTGAGCGAGCTGGTGTCCACCGGCACGCCGTCGAACAGGTCGCCCGGCACGAGGATGGCCTGCACGTCGCGTTCGATCGCGTGCTTGATGACCTGCTCGAGCGCCGTTTGCTGGTCGCGGCGGCGCAAGTCGCGCCGCTCCGGGGGCAGCCACGCGAACGGGCGCCCCAGGTGCAGGTCAGAGATCTGCAACAGTCGCAGCAACGCCATGCGGATGCACTTCCTGTCGTTCGCGAGAGGGCGGCCGTCGGACCCCCGCCGTCGTGGCAGGGTCCCGGCGGAAACTACAGCGCGCGCGGGGGTTGGGCAATGCTCCCCGGCCGGAGGACGGGGCACGCGACCTGGGCCCCGCCTCGGGCGCTGCCCAGGTCGCGTGACCCATCCTCCTGCGCATTGCCGAGCCTTGGCCCGCCCCCTACCCTGAGCGGCCATGTCCGCTCCTGCTCAGGTCGCCGAACTCGAACGCCGCCTCCGCTGGCCAGCACTCCCCGCGCTGCTGTTCCTGGCGTTCCTGTTGTTGCTGTTGGCGCTGGCGGGGCTGTCGATGTGGCTGCGCCCCGCGCACCCGCGAGGCCTGCCCGAGGACGGTGCGCTGCTCGCCGAGACAGGCCTGCCCGACGCCACCTACGGCGTGCTGCTGGGCGGCCTGCGCTACGAGGCCGCCGTCTTCGGCGGCGCGCCCCCTGAGCGCGCCAACGATGCCGCGGCACTCGCGCGCGCGGCAGTCGCCGAACGAGCGCTCGAGCACTGGTCGGGCGCGCATCCCGGCGAGCCTCGCACCCGGGCCGCGCTCGGCGCACTTGCGCTCACGCGTCACGACTACTTGGCCGCCGCCGAGCACTACCGCGAGTCGTGCGAGCGATCACCGCACTATGGCGAGGGCCGCCTCGGCTGGGGTGTTGCCCTGGCCCTCGAAGCCGCCCGCACCAGTGCTCCCTGGCAGCGCCGCGCACTCACGCTGCGAGCCATCGCCCAGTTCGCCGCCGTGGACCGCTCCGAGACCGAGTACCTCCCTGCTCTCTACAACCGCGCGAGGCTGCTCGCCGAGGTCGGCCGCCGTCAGGAAGCCATCACGTTCGCGAACCGCTATCTGGCCCATGAGCCCGCAGGCCCATGGGCCGACAAGCTGCGCGCGGAGTTGGTCGCGAACTGAGCTGAGCAGCCGACCCGAATGTCGTCGCCCGCCCGTGGGGTGAGCCGCATCGCGAATGAAGACAGTCGTCGAGCAGGCCGGAGGGCAGGGATGCCCGGAGGCCGTCCGCGAGCGTCAGGGAGGGTCGGCCAGGAAGGCCGGACCGAGCGTTGGCTTCATTCGCGATGCGGCTCACCCCGCGGGCGTTGAGTGGTCACGCGGCGGCAGCGGTTCGACGAACGAGAACCTCAGTCCGCCAGCTCCTCCACCCAGTCCTCCGCCCGCGCCTGTGCCCGCGTGAAGTCCGGCAATGCCAGCGCTTGGGAAGCGTAGGCCCGGACCCAGCCCCCCAGTGCTCGCTCGAGGAAGCCGCCCCGCGGATGACGGAACTCGAGCAACGAGATCTTCTCGCCCACCGGCACGCCCCCCAGCCGGCGCGCCTCGGCGATCGCCGCTTCCAGACCGCCGATCCCGTCGATCAACTTGCGCTCCGCCGCGTCCTCGCCCATCCACGCGCGGCCCTGCGCGTAGGCATACGCTTCGAAGTTGTCGAGCTTGCGCCCATCGATCACACGCGCGACGAACGTGCGGTAGTGCCGCTTGACCGCGCTGTCCGCCGCCGCCTGCTCGCGCGCGCGCCAGTCGCGCGCCGGGGAGAGGCCGCGCATGTAATCGCCACGCTCGAAGTCCTCCTGGCGCACGCCCAGCTTGGCGTAGGCGCGCTCGAACGACGGCTTCATGAACAGCACGCCAATCGAGCCCGTCACCGTGTGCTGGTTGGCGTAGATGCGGTCCGCGTGCGCGCTCATGAAGTAGCCCCCGCTCGCCGCCACGCTGCCCATGGACACCACCAGCGGCTTGCCCGACTCGCGCTTCCAGCGATCCACCGCATGGTCCATGTGGTACGAGGCACTCACTGAGCCGCCCGGGCTCTCCACACGCAACACGACGGCCTTTACGTCGGGTGCCTTGAACGCGCGCTCCAGCTGCGCCGCGATCGTCTGGTCGCCCATGACACTGCCGTCCATCAGGCTGCTGCCGCTCTTGCCGTCCACGATCGCACCACTGGCGTAGACCACCGCGATGCGCTGCGGTGTCGCCCAGCGCTCGCGCGACGCTGTCGCACGTCGCAAGTCCACCGTGCGCGGCTTCTTCCCCAGGCCCGTCAGGCGGCCCAGCTCCGCGAGTGCGTCCTCGCGCCAGCCCACCGAATCGATCACGCCCAGCTTGGCCAGTACCGACGCCGGGTACTGGCGGCCGTCCAGGATGGGGAGCAGACGCTCCTCCGGGATCTTGCGGCCGTTTGAGACCGCGTCCACGAACAGCTTCTGCCGCTGGGTGAGCATGCGCTGGATTACCAGCGTGTCGGGCGGCGGCGTGGAGTCCGCGCTGTAGTTGCGATAGGCGCTCTTGAAGTCCCCCGTGCTGGAACGCTCCATCTTCACACCGAAGCGCGCGAGCGCGTCCTTGTAATAGCGGCGCTCGGCGCGCAGCCCGAGTCCTATGAAATCGGCCGCGGGTGCGGCGAACACGCGCGACGCGGCGCTTGCGATGTACAGATCCCCGCGGCCACCGCCGTACGCCATGTGCACGACGACCGGCTTGCCGGCCAACGCCAGCCGCTGGATGCGCGGCCGGAGTTCCTCCAACTGAGCCATGCCCGAGACCCCGTTCAACTCGAGGAACACGCCGCGCGTGAGCGAATCCTGAAGTGCTCGCTCGAACTGCTGGTGGTAGGGTTCTGACGGCCGCGCGCCGCCAGCCCCCAACAATCCGCCGCCCAGCGCCTGGTCGGCGAGTGCGCCACCCATGCGCACGACGGCCACCCGCTGTTGCGAGCGCGGCGCGCGTTGTACTCGATCCTCGCCCTCGTGCGACGAGACGGACCACGTCTCGTAGCGGCGGTCGCCGTCCAGCCGCGTTTGTGCCATCGACACGCTACTGCGCGGTCCGCGCAGCGTGATGCCGGCCTTGAACGCGCGATGGTCCTCGGCGGTGACGCGCAACTCCAGCCCGGGCAGCACCTCGGCGGTCACGCCGGCGCGCACGCG